>NZ_PGVC01000021.1:0-23986 GCF_002860225.1 Bacillus sp. V33-4 | reverse complement strand
AGCAAAGGGTCAAACAGCATTTTGAAATTTAGGAACAACTTACAATTTGGCTCAGTAGCTCAGTCGGTAGAGCAGATTGCTCACATCAATGAAAAGCTTCTGTGGCAATCTGCGAGAAAGATCGTGAGATCTTTTGAGCAAAGGGTTAAACAACATTTCGAAATTTAGGAACAACTTACAATTTGGCTCAGTAGCTCAGTCGGTAGAGCAAAGGACTGAAAATCCTTGTGTCGGCGGTTCGATTCCGTCCTGAGCCATCCCACAAAAAGGGAGCGTACAAAAAGTATGCTCCCTTTTTGTAATCATTTTGTAATATTCACGATGATTTTGTCTTATTTTTTACTTTTATTTACTTATTTCCCCGCTTTTAAATAACGAACCGTAAAGGAGTAAAAATAACCTTTAGACATAGGCTTTTATTACCGCTACTTTATCCTTGTCCTCCCTCTTACAAACTTTAAAAATTCCATTGAAATGTCAGTTTTCGTAAGAAAATGTCAGTAATTATACATTTTTGTTACATTATAAAGACTATTTAAACTTGAATCTGTCTTTATGGTAAAGTAGAGAAGTGTCAAAAATTGCTGAAAACATGAAGATAGATAAATAGAACTATAAAAAGAAAATGTTTTTCTCGGAGTTTAGGAGGAATTGTTACAATGAATAATTGGAAAAATAAACTGTCCAAACTTGCGGGCAACACCAAAATAAAACAAGGTATTTTCACTGCATTTGCGGTCGCAGCATTATCATTTGGAACGGGAACAAATGCATTGGCAAATGAGGATAGCTTCACAACTGTTTATTATGTTTACTTTGGTGATCAATACATAGGAACCGTTACCGATAAGCATGTAGTCCAGAAACTAATTGAAGAAAAGCTGGCTGCTGCGAAACAATCAAACGGCAATCTCGATTTAACAATAGGCGATGACCTGGCATATATTCCCGAGCAGGTGTTTCGCACGAAAACAAATGCAAACAATGAAGAAGTTTTAAAAAAGCTTGAGACTCAATTAACAGTAGGTGCAGAAGCAACTGCATTGGTCATCGACGGGCAACAAATTGCTTATGTTCAAGACAAAAGCACTGCAGAAGCCGTGGTCAAAAAACTGAAGCTTCAATACGTTACTGAAGAGCAGCTAACAGAACTTGAAGGAAGAGCGGCTGCTGATCAAAATAACCTACCGCCGTTACAAGAAAACGAGACTCGTATATTAGACGTGAAACTATCAAAAGAAGTTTCATTTTCCGAGTCAAAAACTTCCCCGAATAATATTTTATCCGTGGATGAAGCTGTAGAGCTTTTGCAAAAAGGAACTTTGGAAGAAAAGAAATATCAAGTGCAAGAGGGAGATGTGCTTGGCTCGATTGCCAATGACCATAATTTAAAACTTGCTGACTTGATCGCGATAAATCCTGGTTTAAATGAGGACACACTCCTCCAGATTGGTGATGAAGTCAATATCACATTCTTGCAGCCATATGTTGAGGTCAGCGTTAACAAGGAAGTTTTTAAACAAGAGACGATACCTTTTCAAAATGAAACAGCTGAAGATGCATCAATGCCTAAAGGAGAATCACAGGTTAAGCAGGAAGGCAAGGACGGCTTACGCAATGTAACCTATGCAGTTTCTGAGCAAAATGGCCAAGTAGTTCAGAAACAAATTGTAACAGAAGAAGTATTACAGCAAGCTGTAAATCACATTGTTGTAAAAGGTACAAAAGTAATTCCATCCCGCGGTGAAGGCTCTTTTGTATGGCCGGCTGTTGGCGGCTATGTTTCAAGTAAGATGGGCTATCGCTGGGAGAAAATGCACAAGGGCATTGATATCGCCCGACCGAGTGACCGGACGATTAAAGCTGCTGATAACGGAATCGTCGTCTCTGCAGGCTCGGATGGCGGTTACGGGAATAAAATTGTTATCGACCATCAAAACGGTTTCCGGACTGTCTATGCTCACCTTGATTCGATGACTGTCGGTGCCGGCCAAACGGTTGCACGCGGTTCGAAAATTGGAGTCATGGGTGCAACCGGGGATTCAACAGGTGTTCACTTACACTTTGAATTATACAAAAATGGCAATCTTGAAGACCCGTTAAACTATATACGTTAAAAATGCATTAGCAAATGAAAATGAATAAGAAGTCTCCAGTCGCAGCTGGAGACTTCTTTGCCTTTTATATGAAACTTACATTTCGCAAGAAGTTTTATCCAAATCATGATCAAAATTTACTAATAGATGAATTCATTTTTATAACATGGTAAAGTAAAACAGAGTACATTTGTCTATGAAATACAAAGATAGTCCATATAATAGAAAATAGAAAAAAAGGAGATAAGGTATGGAGAAAAAAATTCTGGTTGTAGATGATGAAAAACCAATTGCAGATATCCTGCAATTTAATTTAAAAAAAGAAGGCTATGATGTCTATTGTGCGTATGATGGCAACAGTGCGATTGATATGGTCGAAGAGATAAAACCGGATCTGATTTTGCTCGACATTATGCTTCCGCAAAGAGACGGGATGGAAGTGTGCCGGGAAGTCCGAAAAAAGCATGAAATGCCGATTATTATGCTGACCGCAAAGGATTCAGAAATTGATAAAGTATTAGGGCTGGAGCTAGGTGCGGACGATTATGTAACAAAGCCATTCAGTACAAGAGAGTTAATTGCCCGTGTGAAAGCTAACCTGCGCCGCCACCAACAAATTGCTTTAACAGCGGGTGAGGAAGCAGAATCAAATGAGATTTCGATTGGTTCACTAACCATCCATCCGGATGCATATATCGTATCCAAACGCGGAGAGTCGATTGAATTGACACACCGTGAATTTGAATTGCTACATTACCTGGCGAAGCATATCGGCCAAGTGATGACGCGAGAACATTTATTGCAGACGGTTTGGGGTTATGACTATTACGGGGATGTTCGCACCGTCGATGTTACGGTTAGAAGGCTTAGAGAAAAGATTGAAGACAACCCGAGCCATCCGACCTGGATTGTAACAAGAAGAGGAGTCGGTTACTATTTGCGAAATCCTGAACAGGAGTAAGGTTAATTAATGAAAAAAGTAGGGTTCTTCCGATCCATCCATTTGAAACTTGTGATTATATATGTTCTGTTGATTTTAATCGCGATGCAGATTATCGGAGTCTATTTTGTAAGGCAGCTGGAGCAATCACTGCTGACAAACTTTAAGACCTCTATGCAGGGCAGGGTCGATCTGCTTGCCTACAGTCTTAAAGAAGAGATGGTCAAGGAACGCACTGAAGACGATCCAAAACTGCAGGACGATATTAGAGATATACTATTGGACTATCAAGCGATAGATATTTCAGAGGTCAGATTAATCGAAAGTGGGAGCTTGAGGATTCTTGGTTCTTCCGATCCTGACAGTCAGGATGTGGTAGGCCAACGCACAACAGAACTCCTCGTAAAAAGGTCTATTATCCTTAAAGAAGAGGAAAGTGAGATCAGGATTGATCCGCAAACCGGCTATCGAATCTGGGTGTTATCGGCCCCTGTTCTCTCCAACGGGGACGCGATCGGTGCTGTCTATTTGGTAGCGAAAATTGAAAATGTCTTTACGCAGATGAAGCAAATCAACAGTATTTTTGCCACCGGAACTGCTATCGCCCTTGCTTTCACGGCTTTATTGGGTATTCTGCTCGCCCAAATGATTACGCGTCCGATTGCCGATATGAGAAAACAGGCATTGGCAATGTCAAAAGGAAACTTTTCACGAAAAGTAAAAGTGTATGGCTATGATGAAATTGGCCATCTTGCCATTAGCTTTAATAACTTAACAAAAAAGCTGCAAGAAGCCCAGGCTACGACAGAAGGAGAAAGAAGAAAGCTGTCCTCCGTCCTTTCCTATATGACTGATGGAGTTATCGCAACAGACAGAAGAGGCCGGGTTATTCTTATTAATGAGCCTGCTGCAAAGCTCCTGAATGTTTCACGTGAAACAGTTTTGTCCCAGCCGATTGTTGAGCTTTTAGAATTAGAAGAAGAATATACGTTTGAGGATCTGATTGATGAGACTGAATCCGTGATTCTCGATTATAGTACTAGCAAGAAACCGTATATTCTTCGGGCCAACTTTTCTGTGATTCAAAAAGAGACCGGTTTCGTTAACGGTCTGATAACGGTTTTACATGATATTACCGAGCAGGAGAAAATCGATATGGAACGGCGCGAATTTGTCGCGAATGTCTCTCATGAGCTGAGAACACCGCTGACAACGATGAGAAGCTATTTAGAAGCTCTCTCTGATGGTGCCTGGAAAGACGAGGAGATTGCTCCAAACTTTTTAAATGTGGCACAGACGGAAACAGAAAGAATGATTCGCCTCGTTAATGACCTTCTTCAGCTGTCGAAAATGGACAGCAAGGATTACCAGATGAAAAAAGAGTGGCTGGAGTTCATTAAGTTTTTTAATCGGATTATTGACCGATTTGAATTAACAAAAAAACAAAATGTTACATTCAAAAGGAATCTTCCTGACCTGTCCATTTTTGTTGAGGCTGATGAAGATAAACTGACGCAAATTTTAGATAATATTATCTCAAACGCCTTAAAATATTCGCCTGAAGGAGGCAAAATTGCCTTCAACGTTGAAGTGCAGGAAGATCAAGTGCTCGTGAGCGTCACGGATCAGGGTGTAGGAATTCCAAAAGAGAACCTTGATAATATTTTTGACCGTTTCTACCGGGTTGACAAGGCACGAACACGGAAGCTTGGCGGCACCGGACTAGGCCTTGCGATTTCAAAAGAAATGGTAAATGCCCACGGGGGAGAAATTTGGGCCGAAAGTGTGGAAGGGCATGGAACAACCATCTATTTCACCCTGCCATACGATCGTTCAGAAGAGGATGATTGGTCATGACATACGAAAATATAAAAACAGTCATCCTAACCATATTGGTCTTAATAAGCGGAATTTTGACCTGGAATCTCTGGACTTTTCAGCCGGATTTTGACACAATGGACAACTCGGATTATTTAAATGAAGTAGCGCTGACGGATCACAAGGAAGTCAGCAAGATCGTTAAGCCTGACCGAATTATCTACCATGTTAACGAATCTCATTTTGGCACAAATAGTAGTGCGGATATCGATAAATTTATCCGCGAAGTGAGCAGCTGGAACTTTTATGAGACAAAAAATATCACGACTGAACTGCATGACATGTCCCAGCTCGTACATGGACAAGGAAATATTGAAATCATTTTTCCTGATCTTGTTCCTATCGGTCTGTATAAAAATGTTTTGAAAATAGAGCATGAAAATTTTTCGAGCTTTAAGTTCGACCGTATCATTATTGATATTGAACCAGAGCAGGAAGAAGGAAAAGTTTACTTTGTCAAATATGGAAAAAAAGAAGAGCAACAGGTGTTTATGAGCAATATCAATTCACCAAAATTAAGCCGATTTTATAAAGAATATTACGGGGCTGCAACGCAATTACCCGTTTATTTCCCGGTGAACATCAATGACAATAAAACGATTTTTTTGCCTGAACTAGCGATCGGAATGACGAAATATAAATATCTATCCTATCGGCTGAGCTCGGAAAAATTCAAGGATGCACTGTTCAGTGATCCGAGCTTCGTACAAAAGAACATAATCGAATCAGGTGAAGAGTACATTGACAGTTCCAGCATGATGAGTGTCGACCATCAAAATAAAATACTGGAATATGTCAACCCAATCGGGGAGAATGACTTGTTAATCGATGCAAGTGAATTGCTGCAGAAAAGCATTGATTTTGTAAACACACATGGAGGTTGGACGCATGCATACCGTTATGCAGGCATGGATGAAGCAAACCAGCATGTCACCTTCAGATTTTATGACTTAAAAGGTTATCCGGTTTTTAGCGACACTGGCATTTCCGAGATTTCTCAGGTATGGGGCCAAAATGATATATATAAATATACGCGTCCCAATTTTATTCTGGATGTTCCGTTGCGATCGGAAATGAGTGAAGTAACGCTGTCTTCCGGCCAGACGTCCATCGAATATTTAAAAGGAACAAAAGGATTTAAGCTGGAGCTGCTTGAGGATATGGTTCCAGGCTATAAAATGTCGATTGATGAGGAAAATTCAAACTTTATTGTACTTACTCCCTATTGGTACTATCGATATAATGGCAGCTGGCACCGCATTTCGATGAATGAAGCGGGAGGGATAAAGAATGGATTGGAGTAGAATAAAGACGATCTTTATCCTGACATTTCTCGTGCTTGACATTTATCTGACCTATGAATTTTTGAAGTTTCGGGATGAAAATAAGTTTGAATTAAGTACTGAAACCTCGATTGAAGATAAATTGGCTGCCGATGAAATCGACTATCCGGACTTTCCAAAAGATCCAATTCGTGATCAATACTTAAGCGCCAAGCCTAAATACTTCAGCAAGGAGGAGCTTCAGTCATTATCAGGCCAGAATACTTTTGTTGAGGGATCAACCATTCAAGTTGTCTTAAAAGAGCCTGTGAAGCTTAGCAAGGAATTTAAGCCTGCCGATATGAATTCTTTACTCAAAAATAACGTGTTGCACGGCAGTGATTACGAGTTTTGGGAGAAGAATAACGACGAAGGAACGATCACGTATTATCAGAAGTATAAAGAAAAATACCTATACAAAAATACGAATGGCAGCCTTGTATTTTTATTGAATGACCAAAATGAAATTTTTTCTTACACGCAGACTTATCTTGAAGAAATTGAAGAGCTTACCGAACAAGAGGAAGTTCTAAAACCGCTAAAAGCGATTGAAGCTTTGTATCAAAAAGGAATGCTGCCACCTGAAAGCGAAATTACCAAGGTGGAGCTTGGCTATTACACTCTTGAACAACTCTCTGCCTCGCAAGTATTAACTCCGGCATGGCGGGTAGTCGTAAATGATGAAGAAAGCTTTTTTGTGAATGCTTTTGAAGGGCAGATTATTCAATTGTCGGACGGAGAAAAAAATAAACTGGAGTGAAGGCAATGACTTTGCATTTTAGTGTTCTCGCCAGCGGGAGTACCGGAAATGCGATCTATGTGGAGACGGAGGAACATTCGTTTTTAGTGGATAGTGGATTAAGCGGAAAACAAATGGATGCCTTATTTCAACAAATCGACCGCAGGATGGACAAGTTAAGCGGAATTTTAGTAACACATGAGCATAGTGATCATATAAAAGGGCTCGGAGTGATTGCCCGAAAATATAAACTTCCTGTCTATGCCAATGAAAAAACTTGGAGAGCGATGGACGGTTTGATCGGTGAAGTACCTGTTGAGCAAAAGTTCACATTTGGAATGGAGACGGTCAAAAGCTTCGGTTCACTTGATATCGAAACTTTTGGTGTGTCGCATGATGCCGCCGAACCGATGTTTTATGTGTTTCATTGTGGCGGTAAGAAGCTGGTTCTGATTACCGATACCGGTTATGTAAGCGACCGGATGAAAGGAATCATTTCCAATGCTGACACCTATGTGTTTGAGAGTAATCATGATGTGCAAATGCTCAGGATGGGCCGCTATCCATGGAATGTGAAAAGGCGGATACTTGGTGATTTTGGACATGTTTCAAATGAAGATGCAGCAATCGCGATGAGCGAAGTCGTTGGGGATAACACGAAACGCATCTACCTTGCTCATTTAAGCCAGGATAACAATATAAAGGATCTGGCGCGGATGTCGGTTGCACAGACGTTGGAAAGCAAGGGGCTGATCGCGGGTGAACAGTTCAGTCTTTACGATACCGATCCGAAAGTTCCGACCGCCCTTACGGCAGTTTAGGTTTATGAACATATAATTACGGTAATTTAGAGAATGAGGTCTTTACAAAGGGCATTCATTCTTTTTTTTGTAAAAATAGTTGATCATGCTAAACTTATTTTGTCCGGCTGACAAGAATACAAAAATTATAAACAAACTCGTAAGATTTGTTAATAGCAAACGTTATCTTTAGAAATTTAAAAGCGAAAGAGTATAATTGTTTGTAAGAGGCAGAATAACTCTTAGCCAATCGTCGGAGTGGAAAGGATGAGGTTTTGTGGGCTATTACGATCAAGATTATGAAGGCCGCTATAAAAAGCAAAAGGGAAACAAAGGCGGCCTTTTCCTGGCAAGCCTGTTAGGGGCAATTCTCGGGGCACTGCTCGTTATTGTTGCGATTCCCCAGCTATCCAACCTTAATGTGCTGCCTTATAATATAGCACCTAATGAAAGTGGACAAACAGCTGATAACAATCACAATCAGGACCCGGGAACCACCAGGAATGTTTCGTTGAATGTCACTTCTGATATAACACAAGCAGTTGAAAAAGCCGGAGATGCAGTTGTCGGGATTTCCAATATCCAAACAACAAACTTTTGGTCGGAAAATGACGGAGGGGAACCAGCGGGAACGGGATCCGGAGTTATTTACAAGAAAGCAGGCGACAGGGCATATGTTGTCACAAATCATCACGTCATTGCAGGGGCTAGAAGCCTTGAAGTCAGCCTTCCAGATGGGGCAAAAGTTCCTGCTGAACTTCTCGGGAGTGACGTATTAACAGACCTGGCCGTCTTAGAGATTGATGGTAAAGAGGTTAAAAGCGTAGCTGAATTCGGAAATTCCGAAGCGCTAAACATTGGCGAGCCCGTTATTGCGATCGGAAATCCACTCGGGCCCATTTTTTCGGGCTCGGTAACTCAGGGAATTATTTCGGGATTGGAACGGACGATCCCTGTTGATATTAATGAGGATGGTGTCGTTGACTGGAATGCAGAGGTCATCCAAACGGATGCAGCCATCAACCCGGGAAACAGCGGCGGGGCACTTGTGAATATCCAGGGTCAGGTGATCGGGATAAACTCAATGAAAATTGCCCAGCAAGCTGTCGAAGGGATCGGGTTAACGATTCCGATCACTTTTGCGCAACCGATTATCAATGATCTTGAAGAGTTTGGTGAGGTAAGACGTCCATATATGGGCATTGATTTACGGTCTGTTAATGAAATCGCGGCTTATTACCAACAGGAAGCATTAAAGCTGCCGAGAGATGTCGATTATGGCGTAGCAATAGTCGGGGTTCAACCAAATTCTCCAGCAGCGCAGGCCGGCCTGCAGGAGATGGATGTTATTGTCGAAATGGATGGAGGCAAAATTACCGATGTCCTTGCGCTGCGGAAGCATCTTTACAATGAGAAGGAAATTGGTGAGCAATTAACGATCACATATTACAGAAACGGGCGGCTTCAGGAAGCTACAATGACGCTTACCGGGGAATCTTTATAACGGATTGTGGATAAATGAAAAAGCAGAAAGCTGACAGCGGCCTTTCTGCTTTTTCTATATTATTAACATGATATGTGGATAAGTGCAGCGGTTTTATGTACTATAAAAAGGGATAGAAAATATGAAACAGAATCCAGAGACATTCTCTGACAATGAATAATCTTGTTTAGTGACCAAGGACATTAAATATTGTAATGAAGGGGTTTAATGAATGATTTATTGCTGTGAGGAGCATGTAGAATTAGCACTCGACGTGGCTGTAGACGAATATGAAACAGCACCGAAATTTGAGAAAATCAGCGACGAACAGAGCCTGTTGACAACCTGTGGATATTGCGAAAAGCCAGCTGTATATATGGTAGCGAACGAGTGATCCCATACTAAATGTGGGCAATGTTTGTGGATATGTGGATAACTTCTGTGGATATCTTGTTTGTAAACTGTTTGTAAAGGAAGCGTAAACTGTGAATATCTCAATTGTAACAGTCGGCAAACTAAAAGAAAAATATTTGAAACAAGGAATAGACGAATACTTAAAACGATTGACCAGCTATGCCAAAGTAGAAGTCATTGAAGTCGCCGACGAAAAAGCGCCTGAAGTGCTGAGCTCCCTTGAGATGGAGCAGGTGAAGCAGAAGGAAGCTGAGCGGATCCTTGCCAAAATCAGTCCTGATACACATGTTATTGCCCTGGCAATAGAGGGGAAACAGAAGTCGTCTGAGGAATTGGCAGATGCCTTGGATAGGCTTGCTACATACGGGAAAAGTAAAGTGGCCTTTATAATCGGCGGCTCGCTGGGGCTTGGAGATGATGTATTAAAGCGTGCCGATGATAAGCTTTCTTTTTCAAAGATGACTTTTCCGCATCAGCTTATGAGGCTGATATTGGTTGAGCAGATTTATCGGGCTTTTCGAATTAATCGGGGGGAACCGTACCATAAGTAAATGAGGTTTTTTAAATACTTAAATAGATACAAATATATAAATAAGGGGATATTTTTATGAGAGAGCTTCAGGAATTCACCAAAATATATCAAAAAGAGTTGAATTATCATATTAAGGATGATTCGTACCCTCGGAGTAAAGAATCATTACTAATGAATCAAATGTTACTTACAACGGAAGTATCAGAAGTATCTGAACTATTAAGAGAGCTTTTTACACTTACAGAAAAAAATTTACAAGAAGGTTACGGAGAACTTGAAGCTTTTAGCATAGCGAAAAAACAAATTTCAAACGAGTTAGGTAAAGAAATATCGGATTGTCTTGCCTATCTCATAAAGTTGAGTAATTTCTTTGAAAGAGACATAGAGAAAGATTTTTACAATAAAATGGAAGAAGTTAGAATGAGGGTTCAGGCTAAATAATTTCAAAGGCTATATTAAATAAAATAGAGGAATGGGGCATAATCACCCATTTCTCTATTTTATTAAAAACGGGATTATTAGTTGCTAAAGTATTCTTTTAAAAATGTGATAAGCTTATCAAAATGCTCTGGGTTTGCCGTTGAAGCAAAGTGACAAGTATCGAAGATTGTACTGGTAACATTATACCTTTTAACAAAACCAGCACCATCAATAATATAGACTAATTTGTTATTAGCTTCATCAATGCTTTGATAAAGTCCATTTACGGCTTGTTTAGCCTTTCTTTCAATTACAGAATTCGTAGTTTCTTGGAAGGCGGTCTCAATGACAACCCACTTCCAATCTTCTTGAACAGGACTTTCAGTTTTCTTCACAAGAACTAAATCAAACTGTTGCTCTCCTAAGTACCTGTTACCAGGAGCTATTTCTACACCGCAGTCTAGGAGTGATTCTACAATTTTGTTTTTAAGATTGTTTTGAAGACCATTTCCATATGAAACAGCTCTTAATTGCTTAATTTGTGAGCTGTTTTCTATAGAACGGCTTAGATAAAATTCAGCTAGGGCTTCAATATTTCCTACAAGGGTAGCTAAACGAAAACCCTTGAAAGTCAGGTAGCGGCTAAATTCATCAGATTCATGAGCATATAACATCAAGTTAATCACGTCTTCAAAGAAACCTTCATCTCCTACTGCCAATTTATAAATGTTGTCATTAGATAGAGCTTTTGTAAAATTAGGTCCGAATTTTTTAAACTGATACTGACCAAAGGGACCGTTCAACTGGGTAATTTCCTTATGATGACAGTACAATGCTACTCTATCAAGTATTTCAGCAGAAACATCGAGTAAAATCATCAAGTTTTTTAATATAAGAGAACGAGGAACTAGGTTTCCTTGCTCATCTTGTAATTCTTTTAATGCTGATACTAGTTGCTGAGGTTGGTTGTTTTCTAGGGTGTCTTGGATAAGTGGTGAAATTTTTAGCATCTCTTCAGCTAATGTATGTTCCTGTTGTTCTCCAATCAATTCAGGTGACCAAAACCAGCTAGCTTCTTCCAGAAATGTTTCAAAGTTGCGTCTTTGATTTGCTTCAGTCATTACTATCTTCCTCCTCAAATAAACTTGTAACATCAATCTGCAATAAATAGCAGGCTTTAAGTAAAGTGTCTAGCCTTGGATTTCCCTCTGAATTTATGAGAGAGTAAAGAGCCTTTTTAGACAATGGTTTCCAGCTAGAGTCAAGAGAAGTATGGTACATCCAACTTTGTTGAAGATGTAAGTCGTGTAACGAAGTAAAGCCTTTTTGTTGGATTGCTTCACTAATTGCTTTTCTTAACAATCTGAGATGTTTTCTATAGTAATCGTCATAAGAAGCCATACTGCTCAATCCCCCACTTACTTGAAAAATTTGCTATAAATATAGAATAGCACAGGAAGAAGGATTTTTTAATACCAACTAGTTTCTTATAGGAAACTTGTTGGTAACAAACATTGTCATTTTCATTAAAATCAAAATCATGTATATTTAATATGGGGTATAGGAGGTTTAATAATTATTATGAAACATTTAGCAGAACTTACAGAGAAGTTTGTTCTAGAGAATATATCAGTTCAAAATAAGAATGATGTAATAGATAAAATGGCTGGAATAGAACAAAATGGGGCTGTTGTATTCAATTTATCGTCAGTAAGTGTAAGCCCAGACGTTATTTACAATAACTTAAAAGAAGCGTTAAATGAAATGCCCAAAAAATCAATTATGTGCTTTATAGGAAGCAATAAAGAAATTGCTAATCTTGCATATCTTTTATCTGAAGGTTTAGGCTTACATTATCAATATTGGATAACAATTAGAACTAAGTTGAAAGAAGAAGGCAAAGTGTTACCTTCTGAAACCATGTCTGTTCTAGTAATTTCTAAAGCAAAAAAAGTTAAAATAACACGTGTACTCTTACCATACACTTATTGTCCTGCATGTGGCAAAACTACAAAGGATTACGGTGGAAAAAAACATACCTTTCATCATTTTGGGACAACAATGAGTGATGTGTGGAAAGATATATATTTTAATCCAGAAGAATTACTCGATAGTGAAGAAAACGAGGTCATTGTAGAAAGATTGGCTCTTATGCTCTCTACGGAAGAACGAACAGTATATGCTTTAGATTTTTCGAAAGATTTCATATGGGAGAGTAATTTTAATAACAATGTAAAACTTCCTAGTTTGGTAGAAAGTGAAGAGAACCAAGAGCGCGATAGTAATATTAATCTTGATTCCCGAATTATTCAGGGAGATTCATTAAGAACATTAAAATCAATACCCGACAATACCATTGACTATATATTTGTAGACCCTCCATATAATTTAGAAAAGAAATATGGCTCTTATAGTGATGATTTGGATATTCAGAATTATTTTAGATGGTGTGATGAATGGATACATGAAAGTGTAAGAGTATTAAAAGAGGGTAGTTATTTTTCAATTTTGAACATTCCTCAATGGTCTATTAGACATTTTGCTTATTTAATGCAAATAGCAGAATTTGAATCTTGGATTACTTGGGATTCTTTATCTAAGCCAGCAGGGAAGATAATGCCTGCTAACTATACTATTTTGACCTTTAAAAAACGAGGTGGTAGTCATAAAAGGGCAGCTGAAGTGAATTATCAAGCTAAATATATGAAACCTCTGGCAGACACATATTGTTTGAGAGCTGCGTGTGCCAAAAAGAGGGGAGATAATTTCCACAAACCACTAACTGATTTGTGGACAGATATTCATAGACTAAAGCATAACAGTCTAAGATATGACCATCCCTGTCAGTTACACCCTGAATTAATGAAAAGAATATTTGAGGTATACTCAAAGCCTGGAGATTTAATTATGGATTTCTTTAACGGTGTTGGGACTAGCACTCTTGCAGCAGAATTAATTGGAAGAAGGTATATTGGTGTTGATTTAGACGAAAAGTATGCATCTGTAGCTCAGGAACGTCATGAAATGATACTTGATGGGAGAGACCCATTTGGTAAAAATCAATTAAAAGCTGAAGAAAAAACCAAAAATAACACTGTAAAAAGAGTAACAGTTAGAAAAAAAGAACATCGTCATATTAGTAAAAAAGACGTTCAAATGAAAATTAAAACATTAGCAGAAGAACTCGGAAAAAATCCGACACTGGAAGAATCAATGTCTCGATATCCTGAAATACCTAAAGATTTCTATGATTTATATTTTAGCTCGTGGTCAGAGGTTTTAGCTGCAGTTAGAGTTAAAGGTGTCAATGAAAATAAAATGTTGGATTCACTTGATAAAGGGAACCAGAGTAAGAAAAGAACTATTGAGCAAATTGAATTGGATATTTAGTTTATAAATGCTAAAGCCGTTTCTCTAAGTTAGAGCGGCTTTTTTGCTTGTTATTTTTACGTTAAAATATAGATAATCTATATAGAGAATCTAGAAAGTGGGATTGCTATGACTAGTCATTTGAAAGTAGATATTAACAACAGTGATGTATTAATTCTTCGTCAAAAAGATAAAGTTTTGTCCCAGTTAATAGGCTGTATAGGAAATCTTACAATAGACCTTGAAAAGGATTACTATAGTGCTTTGGTAAAAAGGATTATTGGACAACAATTATCACTAAAATCTACAGATACAATTTGGAATAGATTATGTAAGGATTCTGATTTTGTTAGTGTAGAATATATCCTTGAATTTTCCGATGATGCATTAAGGGGATTTGGCATTTCAAGAGCAAAAATTTGTTATATTAAAGATTTGACTAATAAAGTTATGTCTTCTGAAATTGAGCTAGAAAAATTAAGTGAGCTTAGTAATGAAGAGGTTACAAATCAATTAACAAAAGTAAAGGGAATCGGTCTATGGACTGCCGAGATGTTTTTAATCTTTTCATTAGGAAGGGAGAATGTATTATCCTCTAATGATGTCAGTATAAAAAATGCAATAAAGTGGTTATATCAATTAGGAGAGGAAGGGGTGAATTGGGAAAAATATCGAGAATTATGGTCTCCATCTAACTCATTAGCATCCCTCTATTTATGGGAAATCATAAATAGAAATATTATAAAGGATTATAAAAATATCAATGAACTTAATGAAGCACAAAAAGCGAAATAGAAGTGATTTAAAATATATATTATTATTCTGATAAATAACCTCAATTCCAGATTTAAGGGATTGAGGTTTATTTTAATTTAGGAGGCTATAACTTATGGGGGAAATTAGAACTACTAAACAGGCAAAAAGAATTAATATTGTTTCATTAAAGTTAGTTAAAGAATCGAGTCTGTTATACAAAGAAAGGTCTGTAAGGTCACCTGAAGATGGTTACCAGCTAATGAAGTTGTTCTTAGAAGATAAAGACCGTGAGCACTTCATTGTAGCTTCACTTGATACTAAGAACCAGCCAGTATCAGTTAATGTTTGTCACATCGGTAGCTTGAACGCAAGTATAGTACATCCTAGAGAGATTATGAAGTCAGCAATTTTAAGCAATGCAGCAAGTATAATAGTCGGGCACAATCATCCATCTGGTTTGACTGAACCAAGTAAAGAAGATATCGAAGTGACAAAGAGACTAGTTGAAGCAGGTAAGTTAATGGGAATTGAGTTATTAGACCATATTATTGTTGGTGATAATAGGTATACTTCCTTGAAAGAAAAAGGTTATATCTGAAAGGAGTAAGAAAAAATGAAAACAACAAAAAGTACGATAAAAACAGAAGTCACTTATGATGACGAAATGAGAAACAAATATCTTATTAGGAAAGAATGGGACAAGAACAAGAAAAAAGCACTTGTCATTATGAAAAGCGCAGGCCAGGCGGATGAAATTGTGCAAGACCAAACAACAATGTACGTCATTAATAACCTTTCAAGATTGGAATACGGTGTTGCAGAAATTGTGAATCTATTCCCATCGATGGATGGTGATGAAACGAAAGAGTCCAGTGTTGAAAATCTGAAATGTATTCAAGAAGCTATTGCTAGAGTTGATGACGTCATCATTGCGGTTGGAAAGGGAGTAGAGACGAACAAGAAAGCTGTTGAACGGTTAAAAATGATTTTAGCTCTATTGCTAGACAAGAAAGCAAACATCCTGCAACTAGAAGCGAAATTTGGCCGGAAAGGTTTCCATCCTCTCTATCCTGCATTGAAACACCAGTGGAAATTAGTGGGGTATGAGGATAGCGAGAAGGTATGCTAAAAATATATTGTATGAGAGGTACAAGCCATGTTTAGTATTGAACAGCTGAAGGTTTTCATGGGAGAGAAGTTTGGTGTCGCGGTTGAATCAGATGCAGTAGGAGAGGAAGCGGTACTTCTATATCATGAGGAACTGGACGAGGAACTTATTTCAAATGATGTGAAGCGGATTTTACCAAATCCAGTTTCATTTCAAACGTATATATATAATGAAGAATCAGAGTGGATTATTGGCGTTGCTACAGAAGCAGAAACCAATAGTCCACTTTTTCTAGTTTGTCTAAAAGACGGAGAGAGGATTTATGAAGAGGTCTTAATCCGAGAAAAGGATAATGAGAAATGATATATACAGCGTATGTTAATGAATTAGAGGAACGTTCCTATCAGCACGTGACCTTCGATATGGAAGATTGGTCTTTTGTCTATTTTACAGCGAAAGATAAGGGCGAAGAAATTGAAATAAAGATTTGTCTTGAAAGCGAAAATATCTATCAACGAAAAATAGGATTTGAAGATTGGTGGTACGTGGATTACTTAGAAGGTGATATTGTATTAAGTGACATTAGTGTAAAATAAAGAATAAAAAATCGGAAACGAGATTCCGATTTTTTTTAACAGTAGAAGAAGTTTAACCTTCTAAGGAGTTGAAAAGATGGTTGAGAAAATTACTATGTATCAAATTTCCAAAGAGTTACTAGAAGAAGAGGATATACATACTATTCCTGAATCCGCTTCAGTTAAAGAAGCTAACGCTAATAATTGCAAATACTTTAAAAAGGTATTAAATTCAGTAGCCATAGATGAGGAAATATTTAAGAATAAAAACGAATACTCATTTAGCATAGAATCTAAAGAAGATATTAAATCAATAATAAAAAAACATGCTACTTTTAGTAAATTGTTGAAAAAGCATCCACAGGATAGAGATTTAAAAATTTTATCCGAGCTAACAGCTCATATTAAAACGCTTTTAATAAATGAGATTGAAGACCGATTTTCTCTACAGTCAATGTTAGCAAAACTAGAACTGGTAACCTTCAATGAAAGGCAACAACTGAATAAATATTTGCAAAGTTTGAGCATACCAAACCTTGAGGAGACATTAAGTCCCACAGACGAAGAAATATTACATATGTATTATATTGAAGAAATGATTTTACTAAAAAGGAAGTTTGAGCATATCCGCGAACTTTTCTCAGAAATTAGAGCAGAAGAGGTTGTTAATAAGTCGGTCGAAGAAATTGTAAATTTGAATTCTAATGGATTGTTAGAAGAAATCAGTCCATCTACTGAGAAGATTAAGTTAGACCGGTTAGTTATAAAAGACTTGTTAGATACTAAAAAGCAGAAAGATGCCTTGGTACAGAAAACCATTGAAGAATTGGCTAATCAGGCTGAACTAAAGGAAAAAGAATTTATCAATGAGTTAAAAGTTTTTAGAAAGAAAGGGTATAAGGACCATGGTTTATTCGAACTAAATAACGAAAGAAACTATGTAGATACTGAAGAATATGCTTCACCTTACGAAATTTTAGAGCAGGCAAAAAAAGAATATAAAGAATTCAAAAGCAAAGAGCCAAAAAAATTATCCTCTTCTAAAGAGATGATGGCACTGAAAGAAATACTAAGAGCAAATGGATTCTTAAAGGGACAATAGTGTGAGATGCACTATTGTTTTTTTTTTTGAGAAAGGGTGTCTCAAATTTCTATTTATGAGATACCCATTGGTTATAAAAGCATATGGCATTATATGAATTGTAGAAAACAGTTAGTTCTTCAAACCTGTGAAATCAGAATAGAGTTTTGAAAGCTAACTATATTTAGGAGGAGAAATTTATGCTATTGAAAGAACAAACTCAAAAATATTACAAAGGAAAATTGACCTTCATTAATAATGTTCAGGAACATCGTAGGTTGGAGAACATTTCAGGGAAGGAACAAAGATTAATGGAAAGGTATCCTTTTGGAGATGAACTATCCGATGAAAATGGCGAGAATGATTTCGCTGTACTAGATGATGTCAGTACATTAAAAAATGTAATGGTTTTTGCGGAAATTAACCGCTACAGAGAAACACTCTTGTTAGATATGCAAGAGGGGGAAAGAAGCAAAGTCATAAGTCTTATTATTGACAACCTCAATAAGTTTCACGTAAAACCTGTTGCTTATGAAGTAAAAGCTGATTCCATTGTAGTTGCATGGTATCTCAATACAGTGATAAATACTTTCAGATTTTCTGAGTCTATTGAGGCTTTAGTAGATTTCTATGAAAAGGAAGAAAACAGTCGTGAAGAATTGGAGGTATTGGAGTAGTGGCACTAAAAAAAGTAAGGCGTCCAGTATTGTATGGTGAAAAAGAAGTATCAGAAGAGAAAGGATGGAATAATGTGTTGGACAAAAATAATGCAGAAGAGGGATGGAATAGTCCAATTGCACCGAGACAATCAGCAAATAGCGACCTTATTGACCCAGATATGCAACATGATTTCTTTAATGAAGATAATAATGTGTATGAACCAAACAAGCAGAGAAATGATTCCGCATTAAACCGTACCATTTCTTTTTTCGGGGACAATGTGAAATTGCCAAGGAAGGCAAAAGTTGAGCAAGGTAACTATGATTTCCGTATAGACAACATAGCTAGTAAAGAAAATGTAGCAGGGAAATTCGGACCATATGACCAGTTGTTTATTACGTTCTCTGTTCAAAAGATGGGTATGGAAGTACCTCAGCAAATTACTATCCCATATATCGTATCAACAAAAGCTGAGTCGCCATTTATGGTCTTTCTTTCTAGCTTTAAATCCCTTTTTCAAGGGCAGAACATCACGATTAATCAATTAGTTGGATTGGTTGGAACATGTGAAATAAGCCATTTTCAACCAGCTTCAGGTGACGTATATGAGAGATTGCTAGTAAAAACCGTAAATTCATAATATTAATATGTATTTTTAAGAGTAGGAATGGGCTCATAAAGCCTAATCCCTACGCAAGTAAGGAGAAATGACATGCCAACAGTAAACAACCTGAATGATTATATTTCGAACTATCCAATTAGCAAAGTAAGATTGCTAGAATCGACTACTACAACAAAAGCAAAAATACTTTCAGTAGATATTAAAGAGAATCTATCTCTAATTGTTACAGCAATTAAAATGGTTTCTTATAAAGAAGGTGCTGCCTTCTTCTCTGCTTTGATGAATCATGTATATGAATCAACAAGACAAATTGCGATTGAAATGTACAATAAGGCGGAATTAGTGTCAGAATCCCTCGTTCCGTTAGACCTACTGGAAGAGTTAAAACTAATCCTTATGGTTGGCAAAGCAGAGGAACGTGGCTATTTATATGATGAAAAGAAAAATAGCTACACGTTCAATGCTAACGTTTTTGCAAAGCACTTTATAAAAAGATGTCATGTTCGCTCTACAAAGGATGGTCGATTGTTCCTTTACAACAGAAAAGGTGTGTATGAAGAACTCTCTGAAGTTAGTCTTGGAAAGGTCCTCCGAACAATCATGCACGAGGGCAGATGGAACAGTTGGAAAAGTCCTTATGAAGCCGAAGTAGTAAAGGTACTTCAACGTGAAGCAATTACAGTTGAAGAAATGAATACAAACCGTAACTACATTAATGTGAGGAATGGGATGCTCAGTTTGACAACCTTTACACTTTATCCTCACTCACCTGAATTTTTATCAACCGTACAAATTCCGATTGAGTATGACCCTAATGCCACCGCTCCTCATTTCATGAGTTTTATGAGAGATATTACCATTAATGACAGCCAGCTAATTAATGTTCATCAAGAGTTAATAGGGTATTGGCTTACGGTTGAAACGAAAGCTGAAAAGGCAGTTTATTATTTTGGTGGCGGAGCTAATGGTAAAAGTGTCATGGCTTCCATAGTAACTGCTCTTGTAGGTGAAGCTAATGTTAGTAGTGTCCCTCTCTCGGAATTCAGCCAAACTTTTGGCATGGAAAACCTTATTGGGAAATCGCTTAATATTGCGGCTGAGAATGAAATGGGTGGTAAAGTGCTCAAAACCGAAAACTTTAAGGCAATTGTTAGTGGGGATAACATCACTATTAACATTAAGTATCGTCCTGCTATTAGTTATCGCCCATACTGCCGATTGGTGTTTTTAGTCAATAATCTTCCTGACTCATCAGATGTAACAGCAGGCTATTTCCGGAAACTTATTATCGTTCCTTTTCCAAGAACCTTTAAAAAAGAAGAACGAAACGTAGAATTGAAAGACGAGCTGCTTAAGGAACTGCCTGGAATTCTTAATTGGGCGATATTAGGATTGAGGCGGTTGAGAAGTAATAACTATCAGTTCAGTGCCTGTAAAGCGATTGAAGAAACCGAAAGTGCTTACTACAATGAGCAAAATCCAGTGAGAGAATTTTTTCATTCTCATGTGGTCAAAGAGGACGGTTTCCGCACTAAGCAATCTGACTTTTACCATATGTATAGTCAATGGTTAAATGTTCAAGGAATTGACGACAAAGGAACGAAATCTCGTCAAGTGTTTTGGCGCTATTTCAAAGTGATTCTAGACAGTGAAAATATCCCGATTGTGAAGAAAAAAGTCAAAGGAACTGTCTACTATGAAGGAATAAAGCTGATAGATTTGGGAGATTTACATTTCCCTACTATAGATGGCGATAGTATTCAGTTTTAAGGGGGATAGGGGGGGGGTGAAAACAAAAAAATCACACAATACCTAAAGCTAAAAACCAAAATAAAAGAGTTTTGTTTTAGCTAACCACCCCTCCCCCCAGTTCTTTACTAGGAATTGAAATATATATTATTACTTCGATGAGGAGAGCTTATCATGAATGAAAAAGAAGCTTCTATTTATGAATATCAAAATCTGTTAGATATCTTAGCAGAAATGGTCACAGAGTACCTTACTAAACAACCTAAAGGAGAAGAGTCCAATGATAAAAAATTATGAAATTGTACAGCAGAATCAAGACAATCTAGTAATCTACAATAGAAATACATCTTGGACCCAACCCAAGGGGTATCGAGTACACCGAAACATACAAGTTTTAAAAGACAAATGCGAGCGGGCAGGATATCAAGTTAGCAGAGTTTACTCAGAGCCAAGCTCGGAATCTCCATACAAAGTAAGACCAGTATTAAAGCAAATGTTGAAAGACGCTGCTAGCGGCTTGTTTGGAGTGGTAGTTGTATGGGATGTATTCACACTATCTCCTGATGGAGAGGAGCTTCAGCAAATAGAAAGAGAGCTTGCTGAATATGGTGTAGAGCTTTGTTCAGCAACAGAGTATTTTGATACTTCTAATGAAGAAGGAGTGAAAGTGTTTGAGTATATGTGCAAACTTCTAAATACTAAACATTTATCCTTATCAGCTATGCAAGGAATTCCATTGACACAGGTAGCTCGTTGGTTAATAGAAGATGACAATAAGAAAGGAGGTGAGAACGATGCCAAGCCATGCGCGACAGCTAAACGACCAGCTTGACCAACCCAGACAAATTGGAACACAGAAAAGAGCAGCTATCTATGCCCGAGTCTCCACGTTGGAACAGGCAGAAGAAGGATACAGTATTGACGAACAGGTACGAGTGCTGAGAGAAATGTGCGAGCGAGAAGGTTACGTTGTTCATAAGGAATACGTGGACAGAGGTAAAAGCGGAAAAAATATTAAAGGCAGACCTGCTTTACAACAACTACTGCATGATGCCAAAAGTAAAGACTTTGAATTAGTGCTTGTTTGGAAGGTGAATCGCTTTTCTCGAAAGACGAAAGATTTGCTTAATATTGTTGAAGAACTTGAAGGGGAAAATATTGTTTTTCGCTCATATACTGAAAACTATGAAACAGCAACTCCTGCTGGAAAAATGCAGTTTCGTATGTTAGCAGTCATTGCTGAATTTGAACGAGACAATATCGCTCAAAACGTAAAAATGGGGATGTTGGCACGAGCAAAGGAAGGTTCCTGGAATGGCGGTCAGGTGCTTGGTTATGATGTCGTAAGCGTCCCAGGAGAAAACCGTAAGAGAAAGCTTTCTACCCTTGTGATTAATCCAACAGAAGCTCAAACGGTTCGAAAGGTATTTGACCTTTACGTTGAGGGGAATGGCTATAAATCCATCGCAAACAAACTCAACAATGAAGGACACCGGACAAAAAAGAATAAAGACTTCTCCATCAACGGGGTAAAAACGATTCTAAGCAATCCCCTTTATGCAGGGTTTATTCGCTACAATGTCCGGAGAGATTGGAACGAGAAGAGAAGAAACAATATTAATCCTCACCCTGTAATTGAAAAGGGGCAGCACGAAGCTATCATTTCAGAAGAAACATGGGAAAAAGCAAAAAATATCATGGCCAGTAGAAGTGGCAAGCCTAATCGGATACATGACGGTGAGTTCCCTCTCACTGGTATCATGAAGTGTCCTGCCTGTGGGGCAGGAATGGTGATTGGAAGGACAACGAATACACTCAAAGACGGAACAAAAAAGGTCCTGGAGTATTATGTATGTGGAGCTTGGAAGAATAAAGGTTCAGCAGTTTGTCGCTCGAATGGAGTAAGAACGGATTATGCAGACCCTTATGTACTTGAAAAGCTATCAAACATAGCCACAAGTGATGTGCTTATAGAGCAAATTGTTGAACGTATTAATAACAAGAAAGAACGAGACTCTTCTCCGCTTCAACACGAATATGAGACCTTGAAAAGGGCACTAGAATCCAATCAACAAAAGAAAGAGAAAGTCCTTGGTTTGTACGAAGATGATTTGATTCAAAAAGCAGACCTTGTGCAGCGGCTATCCACTTTGAATGAAGAAAAGGACCGACTTGAAGAAAGACTATCTCCAATTGAATTGCAAATGGGGGAAGGTGTTACACAACTCATAAACTTTTCAATGGTAAAACAGGTCATGCAGAACTTCAAAAGTGCCTATCACGAGTCATTGACCAGAGAGCAGAGGAAAAGGCTGATGCACCTGCTTATCCGTCAAATCACCATCAATGAGGACCGAAAGATTGATACGATACAAATACAACTAAATAAAGAAGTTGCAAAACACTTCACCTTTAAAGGGGGAGAGGATTCATCTATTACTGATGAGTTCTCTCCCCCTTTTTCTATTTTAATCGACCTATGAAAAGGAGCAAATATCTTATGAGCATTATTAATGTATTCAGGAATTACATGGAGGAGCATCACCCACATTTAGCTTGGAAGGACTGGAAAGCCGATGTTAGGACCCTATCAGTGGATGACATAAGCAACGAAGAGGTTAAGGCTACTATTCCAGATGAAAACAAACCAGAATTAACATGCTGGGTATTCTTCTATGATGGCGGTGCATCGAACGTTGTCTATTTATTACAGGATAAGCATGGTCTAAAGGATATTGGCATTGGTCTCTTGAAAGATGGAGAACTTGTTAAACCTATTAGCTTTGTATGATGGACTAGTAGTCAGAAAGGTAGACCAATCAAATATATTTACGATAGAGAGGTTTGCTCTAAAAGATGATTCGTCTCTTCATGTCTAATTTTACGGTAAAGGAGGTGACCTCATGACACCAATTGACTTGTTTAAAGCAGGCGTGGCGTTTGGCGTATCTATTTACGTTTATGTGAAGAAGAACACTAATTATAAAAAGTAAAGGTGGAATAGTAATGCAATACTTTTTAATGGGGACAGTAGTTGGAATCGTAGCTTGTTTAGTATCAGAGCTTACTCAAAATCCTTCAAGGAGCTATCACTAATGAGAAGAATACAGTGTTTAAACGACTTTAATTATATAGAAGGTGAATTTATAGACGATTATATTGTGTATTTAAGAGGTGAATTTTACAGTCTATACGAGTATCTTAGTAATGGTGAAAGTTCAATAGAATTTATTCTCCCCTTTCATCAATCAATGATAATTTTAGAAAATGAAGGAGAGTTTAATCGATTAATAATGGATGAAGAAAAGAATATAGAGTTTATTGAAAAAATCATAATCAATATGGAGACTTCTCTTAAAAGGATTGGCTTGCTTCAGTTTGTATGAGTAAAATGTTTGTAGGAGAATTATTTCCCTTCTCATCCAGATAATGGCGTAGCCGT
>NZ_PGVC01000020.1:0-6567 GCF_002860225.1 Bacillus sp. V33-4 | reverse complement strand
GAGTTAATTTGAGGCCTGAGGGTATAGGGAATAATGGTTTGAAATTGGACTTGCAATTCTTTGGTAATAAAACGAATTTTTCTTACACTAGCAAGATTGCTAAACAAATGAAAAAAAGAGGATGGGATGATGATTCAATTAATAACACTATAAACAGTCCTAGCCGAACGGTTATAACAAGAGATACACGTTGGACTAATAATGGGAAAATGGATGACCCAGCCACTGCCTATATAAGGAACGATGGAAGCTATGTAGTTAGGAATGATAGAACAGGAGATATTGTTCAGGTAAGTGACAGATTTGACCCTAATTGGGCATCTCCGTGGGATTAGTTAAAGGATGTGAGATTATTGACTGAAGAACAGACACTTATTAATATATTCGCTTTTAATGGTGGGTTTGTTTCCAATGGAGAATTATATCTTTCAATACAAAAGATTAATGACTTTGTAACTGAATGCAATAAATTGGAGGTGGCGATAATTGGAGTAGAATTTTTTAGTATAACTAAAGACGGTAAAATATTACCATTATCATCTCCAATTGCAATTGATTTAAGCGATATACTAAACGAACATGATAATTGGGCAAAAACATATACTAAATGTAATGGTAAGGTGTTAGAAATATTTGAACAAGAGAATTTGGATAATTGTTGTTACTCTAGCTTTGTGATTACTAACCAATTGAAAAGGTAATAAACTAGTCAATACCTTGAGAGAGTTCTACTCTCTTGAGGTATTTTTTAGACGGTAATAGTGGTTTTTTGCCATCAACTGAATATGAGGGGGAAATGCGCATGAAATTTCAGGAATATACATATGTGAGGCCTAATCTTGACGAGGCAAAGGGAAAATTCCAGGCCGGGCTCGATAAGTTCAAAAATGCTGGTTCTGCCGCATTGCAAAATGATGCGATGAAAGAAATCAATGATATCCGCAATGATCTCGGAACGATGTCTAACCTTGTTTATATTCGCCATTCGATTGATACGAACGATGAGTTTTATAAGGCGGAACAGGATTATATAGACGAAATTCAGCCTGAACTGGAAGGGCTTGTCACAGAATATTATAAAGCGCTTTTGGATTCACCGTACCGGACAGAATTGGAGCAAAAATGGGGCAGCCAGCTCTTTGCATTGGCGGAAGCACAGCTGAAAACGTTTAGCCCGGAAATTATTCCTTTACTTCAAAAAGAAAATAAGCTTTCAAGTGAGTATACGAAATTAATCGCCTCTGCGAAAATCCAGTTTGAAGGCGAAGAGCTGACATTGGCTCAATTAGAGCCTTATACTGAATCTGTTGACCGCGTAATGAGAAAAAAGGCAAGTGAAGCGAGGTTTGGCTTTATGGCTGAGAATGAAGCTGAGCTCGATCGAATCTATGATGAGCTTGTCCAGGTCCGTACCGAAATCGCGCAGAAGCTTGGCTATAACAATTTTGTTGAGCTAGCCTATTACAGGATGTACCGAACCGATTACAACGCTGATATGGTCGCAAAGTTTCGCAAGCAAGTAGAAGACTTTATTGTGCCAATCGCGACAAAACTGAAGCAACGTCAACAGGAACGGATTGGGGTAGAAAATCTTAAATATTATGATGAAGGCTTTAATTTTAAAACCGGCAATGCCAAGCCAAAGGGAAATCCGGACTGGATCATCGATAACGGTAAAAAAATGTATGATGAGCTTTCAAATGAAACGGGCGAATTTTTCAGGTATATGATTGAAAATGATTTGATGGATCTTGTCGCGAAAAAAGGGAAAGCAGGCGGTGGCTATTGCACGTACATTGAAAACTACAAATCTCCGTTTATTTTCTCTAATTTTAACGGGACATCCGGGGATATTGATGTATTAACACACGAAGCCGGCCACGCTTTCCAGGTATATTCAAGCAGTCATTTTGAAATTCCTGAGTACAATTGGCCAACCTATGAAGCTGCAGAAATTCATTCAATGAGCATGGAATTTTTCACATGGTCGTGGATGGAGCTATTCTTTCAGGAAGAAACCGAAAAATATCAATTTGCTCATTTAGGATCCTCCTTGCTGTTCCTTCCTTATGGTGTGTCTGTAGATGAATTCCAGCATTGGGTTTATGAGAATCTGGGGGCTTCACCACAGGAACGAAAGCAGGCGTGGCGCAACATTGAGAAAAAGTATTTGCCGCATAAAGACTACGATGGCAATGATTATCTCGAAAACGGAGGCTTTTGGCAGCGGCAAGGTCATATCTTTAATTCACCGTTCTACTACATCGACTATACGCTGGCGCAAATTTGCGCATTCCAATTTTGGAAGCGTTCAAGAGAAAATAGGGAAGAAGCCTGGGCGGATTACTTAAAGCTTTGCGAGCTGGGTGGAAGCTTGCCGTTTACCGGGCTTGTGAAAGCCGCCAACCTTAAATCTCCGTTCGAGGAAGGCTGCGTCGAATCCGTGGTGGGCGAAATTGAAAGCTGGCTGAATTCAATAGACGATCAAGCATTATAAAAAAAATGAGAAGCGAAGCTAATAGGCTTTGCTTCTCATTTTTTGTATTTGGAATGTACCTTTGTGCCGGATTAATGTCCAAAAATATCGTCTTTGTTCGGCCTTGTCCTCATATATATGAGGGAGAAGGAGGGGACATGGCGTGAAGACGAACTGGGGAGCGGCTTTTCAAATTGCAGCTGTATATGTAGGCACAGTGGTGGGTGCAGGCTTTGCTACTGGAAAAGAGATTGTTGAATTTTTTTCACGATTCGGTTTTATTGGCCTGATAAGTATTCTTATGTCCGGCTACTTGCTTATCTTCCTCGGTTCAAAATTAATGAGGATGGCTGTACAAATAAACGCAAAGTCTTATCAGGAAATTGTAAATCATTTATTCGGGTCCTTGCTTGGTACAATGATCAATATGCTGCTTCTTATTATGCTGCTTGGTGTTTGCGCAGTTATGCTCGCAGGTGCGGGTGCGATTTTCGACGAGCAGCTTGGATTAACCAAAATGGCAGGCGTGATAATTACGATTATTCTGTCATTCATTGTGATGGCAGTTGGGATCAAAGGTATTTTTGCTGTTAATACATTTGTAGTTCCGATGATGATTATATTCAGCTTCATTCTGATGATCATATCCTCGCAGCTGCCCGATTTTGTGGACCGAATCTTCCATATTCCTTTCGCGGACGATGGTTGGAAATCGGTGGTCGCTCCCTTTTCGTATACTGCATTTAATCTTGCCCTGTCACAGGCAGTCCTTGTCCCGGTGGCATCCGAAATTAACGATGACCGCACAGTGAAATGGGGAGGATGGATTGGGGGAGCTGCATTGACTGTCATTCTTCTTTCCAGCCACCTCACTCTCGTTATGCTCCCTAATCTGGAGGCTTATGAAATCCCGATGGCAACGATCATGAAAAATCTTGCATCCGGCTTATACTGGATTTATATTCTTGTTATTTACGGTGAGATATTCACGTCAATTATTGGGAATGTGTTTGGACTTGAGCGGCAGATCAGCAAGCATGTGTCGCTCCCTGGCTCGATGATCGTGGTTGGTATTTTTATCGTCACTTATTTTATCAGTTTAATCAACTATGGTACTTTACTTTCAAAACTATATCCTCTATTTGGTTATGTGAGTTTAATCTTTCTCGTCCTGTTATGGATGAAGCCCTTGCCAGCCCCGAACGAGAAATAGATGCAACACAGAGTGAACAAAGCGACCCTATTATCAGAGGATCGCTTTGGTTGGTAACATATTATTGGTTTGATTCTTTCATAATTGTCTTTGCCATTTTTAGAAATGCATCCCGGTGATCTGCATTTTCTTTTGTGAACATAGTCAGCTTCAATGGCTGTTTCTCATCCTTGATGAGATAGGCTGATACAATTTCCCCATCATGCGCAGACTCCATGACAGTAGCGTTTTTTAAAAATGTATCTTCAGATGGCTGCATGGTTTCGATGTGTTCATTCACTGTTGCTAGTTGGGCCTTTGTATTCTCTGTCACGGACTCCCAATCTGTATCGTCCGGCAAAAGCTCGATCCGCATAAACACTTCTGGATTTTCTGTTAAAAACAAAGAATCTTTATGAGGTTCTTCTGCTGTCAGCTCATAGCCTGGCAAAACGTATATTGAATAATTCTGGTTGTCGTTATGCTTTAAAAATGCGGTATCTTGTTTTTCTTGTCCATTGACTTCATATTCAAGATTTTGTTCCAAAATTCGAATGATCGCATTGGCGTTTTCCGGGGAACTGCTTTCATTGTTGGTTTCTTCTTCGCTTGGTTCAGAATTGCCTGCTTCCTGATTATTTTCTTCTTCTCGTTTGCTGCCAGGATCGGTGCCGGCATCATTCGCCTGTTCTTCCTGGGTTCCGCAGCCACCTAAAAGAAGTATGAGCAGGGCCGCAAAAGCTAATCCCTTTTTCAACTGTTTCATCTTCAATTCCTCCCGGTTTCGTTGGAGTTCTACAAGAGTAGACGAAAAAAAGCGCTAAATGTTTCAGGACAATCGCAAGATTTCTCGTTAATTAATTAACATGGTGGGCTGGATATAAAACAGCCCGGACTCGGCATCCAGGCTGAAAACTATCGTTTTGCTTTTAATAAAGGGGAATGAAAACGAATAAAAATAGGTCAAAAACCAAATGGGAGACTATCACAAGCGGAATGCTGCGTTTCCACCAATATAAAAACCCCCAGAACAGACCTCCAAAAAGAGCAGCTATCGGGAGAACCATATAGCCTGCATAAAAGTGAACCGATGTGTACATAACAGCGGCCAACACAATTGAAGCTGTAGCAGGAACGTATTTCTCAAGCCTTTTTTGAATAAAACCTCTCCAAAAAATTTCTTCGCCGGGAATAATAACCAGGATTAACACTATATAATGCCATAATTGAGCGGGGGCTAAGCGATTATAGAGTTTGGCGACCCCTTTGCTAAAAGGCAAGTTCAGCAAATCGATCAAAAAATTGCCTGCCCAAAACACGGCAAACAAAACAAAACCCGACAATAATCCATATAAAAGATAGGAACCGACACTTTGCTGGTCATCAACCTCTTCGTTTAAAATCGAATAGCTGATTAAAATAAGCATAGCAGCCGTAAACATGTACCAGAAAACCGCTCTGTTTTCAAACGTAAAAAACATGAGAAGGTGTGCAAGAAGAAAGCCGATTATTAATCGGGAATCAAAAATCCATTTCTTCATCAGTAAACCCCTTTCTAACAAACAAACACTATTGTAACAAAGATTGGTTTTAAATTGTACGGAAAAGTTTTCTTTTAATCCTCTAAAAATCGGCTAATTTTTGAAAAGAGGGTAAGTGCATCAATAGAAAATCTGCACGGAATAAAAAGAGAGATCCGTAAAAATAAAGGCTGGCCCGAATTCCGTCGAGTCAGCCCCATAAAGGATAGAATTGCGATATTCAAAAGCTTGAAAACAGTGGATTTGACTTAACCAATGTAAAGCCGGTATACCGTCACCGATTTATAGAACAGTTTCTTTGATTACTTTATAATTTTTATGATTGACAACTGTACGCTGGTCCAGTTCCAAATCACGATAATTATCCATATATGTTAAATCGACAATGACAGAGTTTTCATTAACCTTTTCAACAATTCCACGTAAACCATCTTTAAATTCGATAATGTTTCCAACCTCTGCTTTTTTCACACTGATCTCTCCTTTTTTCATCTGTTTTAAAACCATATTGCACTAATTATAGAAGTTCATAAAAGGATTATCAACCAATAATCAATAAAGGCATAGATACATTTTACAAAAAGGGTCGCCTGCAAATATCGGAATAAAGCGATCTTCCTGAATCGCAGGAATTTTTATTGATACGGAAAAATATATAGAAGTGCTATAATAGTCAAGGTGACGAAAATTCATAAGCATGGTGATACTTATATGGATAAACAATTGATTAACGAAATATTAGACAGTTTAAAAGCCGGAAATATGTCGGAGTATTTTGTAAAGAGAGAGGACTTTTTGTTGTTCAGGACGGTTCTTACAGACAGGGAGGATTTTAAGCATTTTCGGGGAATTGCCCAACGGGGTGGAGATGCTGTATTTACCTATCAAGCTGTTCCGAGAAGTTAACAGATAAGCGCAGGTGTTTGGTTGCTTTTTACAGGGATTGCTCATCAAAAAATATTTTTGTCTGCCAAAAAGAACTATAATTTTCAATCTGGCGATAGTAAAATATATGTAAAGGCTAAGAGGTGAGCTAAATGAAACCTTTTATTACTGAAGAAGAGCTTTTGCACCGAATTGAGTGGAAGCGGATAGAAATGGTTTTAATGGCCTCTAAAACCGGAATCACTAGCAAACAGACCTTAAAAGCAAGCAAAGAACTGGACGACCTCTTGAACATGCACCGAAACTTGTATGCTTTTCAAACTCAGTCAACATAAACTACTAAATACTGAAAGCTGACCAGAGAGGAGAAGGAACCTCCCGGTCAGCTTTTTTAATTGTTTAGGAAATTACACTAGCGTTGCATTAAATAAAAGCGAATTTGTCAAGCTCAAATCAAATAAATTTATTTTGAA
>NZ_PGVC01000002.1:0-176500 GCF_002860225.1 Bacillus sp. V33-4 | reverse complement strand
GAAAGTCCGTATAGTCCACCTATGAGTAAATTAAGAGTGTTAGGCAGAATGGCCTATGACACTTTATTTGTAACAAAAGTTCCTGCGGCTTATAAATCCATTCGTTCTTTTGCCAGTTCTTCAAATAAAAAAGTTATAAATTTTATTAATTCAATTAAGGGTACGGGTAACGATGCAAAGAATATATTTAACTACGAACTCTTAAAAAAGGATTTAAAATACACAGAAAGATACGGATCTCAAGCCCGAAAGGAATTACAAGATGGTAGAATTCGTTATTATGGTGAAATACAACCAGCGACGAAACCTGGTGAAATGATTGGACGAAGGACAGTCCAAGAATTAAATCCAAGAACAGGAAATGTTAGGACTTGGCTTGAAACTTTAGATGGTTCAGGTAAAATTAGACAAGTGAGGCCACAACTTGGAGCCGTTAAGAAACATTATATGTTTGATGAAAGTGGAAATCTAACTAAAAAGTGGTGATATTTTGGAACCAACAGTTGAGGAAATTATTAAGCGACTAAACTTAGTATTAAATGGGTCATTAACTAGAGAAGAAGTTTCAAATTGGGCAGAATATTGGACCCGAAAGTTCATGGATGAACAGGGATTAAGTGAGCGAAAACTGTTAGTATGGAAGTACTTGGATGTTGTTTCCGGCATTGATTTAAAAGATTCCCCTACAAGTTATTTGCATACTTTTGAGGACATTATGGAATGGATACAAAGTTTCAAAGAATAGTAAAACGGACCTTGATTGGCTAAATGCCTTTCAAGGTTTTTTACTTTAGTTTAGATTAAATCAGCAAAATATTTGAGTGGGACAATATGAAAATGATTTGTTTAAGAATCGAGAGCTCATGAAGGTAGTACCATCATGGAGTTTGCTTTTAATGCTAGGATAGAGTGACAAGTACGATAATTAGGCGAGATGACATTTTACATGGCGGGGGTAGTTTTACATGGAATAGCTAATAAATTAACGAGAATGACAAAGCTCGTGGCGATAAACAATAGAATGCGTAAAACGGTTCCTAGTATAGCCTAGGGCAAATAAAAATAGGGTTGTAATTTTTAAAGAGACGGTCGTATAATACTCGCTATTCGTTTAAAAAGCGTTACATAAATTTTAATTTTCGTAACGGGAGGGTGAAAAATTGAACGTTGTCGGGTATATACGAGTTTCAACTCAAGGGCAAGCAAGAGATGGATACAGCTTGAAGTATCAAGAAGATGAAATCAAAGCATATTGTGAAGAACAAGGCTTGAACTTGATACATATTTTTAGAGATGAAGGAATTAGTGGCGCAAAACTGAATGAAGAAGCATTAGAAATTGACAGGGTGGGCTTACAGGAGATGTTGGCTCACCTTTCGTCTGTCCAAATAGATTATGCGGTGGTGCTGAACACAAGCCGATTATGGCGGTCAGATATTGTGAAAGTACTGATACAACGAGAGCTGAAGAAATATGGCTGTGATATTAAAAGCATTGAACAACCCTTTTACAGTATCCATAAGAAAGACCCAAATGATTTTTTAGTCAACGGCTTAATGGAGTTATTAGACCAATACCAACGGCTTGAAATAGCACTGAAACTAACGAAAGGAAGAAATAAAAAAGCGAAAGAAGGTGGTTATGCAGGAGGAAGGGCTACCTTTGGCTATACCAAACAAAAGGGTGAAAAAAAAGAACTAAAAATACATAACGGGCATGCAGAAGTAGTAAAAAGATTATTTCAACTTAAACAAAAATATAAAAAATGGTCACTGTCTAGGTTGGCAGAAGCTCTAAATGAGGAGGGTTATCAAACAACACAAGGTAAAGCATTTACCAAAGTACAAGTGAAACGCATTTTAGACCGACAGAGCTTTTATCAAGGGATTTATACATACGGACAAATACAAGCAAATGGGAAACATGAAGCAATAATTTAAAAGGTTACTTAAAAAAGGGACTCATTTTCTTATAAGTTCTTCTGTAAGGTTGAAAATGGATAGGCTTTCGTACCAATGCGCACCGGATGGTGAACGCTCGAACTAAGGTTGCCGGCATTTTCATTTATTTAAATAGGGGGAAGAGAAAATGCACGAAAAACAGAAATACTTTTATGTCGGAGTGGACTTACATAAACAGCACCATGTGGCGGTTATTATTAATTGTTGGCAAGAGAAACTAGGTGAAATAAAGTTTGAAAATAGACCTGCCGCCTTCTCCACGTTTTTACTGAATATTGATAAACTGATGGAAGAAGGATTGACACCTGTATTTGGTTTAGAAGATGTAGGTGGCTATGGCAGATCGTTAGCACAGTTTTTAACCGATCATGGTCAGGTTGTCAAAGAAGTAAACCCAGCTCTTTCATACGCTGAACGAAAAAGCCATATGACCACACAAAAAAGTGACAGTTGGGATGCAGAATGTGTGGCACGCATATTGGTAAATAAACTTGACCAATTGCCAGACGCTAAACCACATGATTTATTTTGGTCAATACAACAATTAGTTACTAGAAGAAATGCATTAGTAAAGGCCCAAGGTGCTTTAAAGAACCAACTGCACATTCAATTGAGTCATCATTATCCAAGCTACAAAAAGTTTTTTTCAGAGGTAGATGGAAAAACAGCATTGGCTTTTTGGGAACGTTATCCTTCACCGTCTTGTTTAGAAGGTGTGAGTGTTAAACAGTTGACCACCTTTTTATTAGAAGTAAGCAACAATACATGTTCAGTAAAAAAAGCGAATGAAATATTGAAGCTAGTGAAAGAGGATGGGAATACAACAAAAGAACATCAAGAAACACGAAACTTTTTAGTAGAAAGCATTGTGCGCCACATTTTATTTGGAAAGCAGGAAATAGGCAAGGTGGAAAGAGAATTAAAAGAGTTAATGAGCTTACTAGACTTTCAACTAGACTCTATGCCAGGAATTGACCTTGTGACAGCGTCCGCTTTAATTGCAGAGATAGGTGATGTAAGACGCTTTCCAGATGCCAACAAATTGGCACGATTTGCGGGGATTGCGCCTGTTTATTTTGGTTCTGGTGGGAAAGGTAAGGAACAAAAAAGCAAACAGGGAAATCGGGCGCTGCACGCTTTATTTTACAACCTAGCAGTCCAGCAAGTGCAAGTAGCAAAAGGAAGTAAAGTTCCAAGGAATCCAGTGTTCCATGCCTATTACCAACGAAAGCTTAAAGAAGGCAAAACTAAGGGGCAAGCATTGGTTTGCATAATGAGAAGGCTTGTTAATATTATATTTGGCATGATGAAACACAAAACAGCCTATGAATTACCAAAAATGAAAGAGAAAGAAGTAGTTTAATAAGGTTATAAATGGCTGACTTTTTTATTTTTAGCTTTTAAGATTACAACATAGGGGTACGGGTAATGCTTTAGATGGGGTTAGAATAATAAATAAAAAATATGCAGGAGAAGTCTATAAACTAAGTGGTGATCTAGGCAAAAAGTATCCTGAAGGTGTCAAGTTTTCGAAAGATGGCTTTCCTGGTTTCAGTCCTTATTCAAAAGCTAAATTAGAAATAGAGGGATTAATCGGCGACCATTATTATGATTTTAAAAAAGCTAATGAGGTATTAGGTCTCAAAAATACTCCAGCAGGATATACATGGCATCATGTAGAAGATGGAAAAACAATGATGTTGGTTCCAAGTGAGATTCATGGAGCAGTAAGGCACACTGGTGGTGCTTCATTAATTAATAAAGGTCTAAGACCTTAGCAGAAATAGCGGAGGTGTTTTATGATTAACATAGTTTCAAATGAAGGATTTAATGAAAATGAATTAATCGCATTTTCTAAAAAAATTGGTTATGAGTTACCAAATGATTACATTGAATTTTTGCGACACCATAATGGTGGCTATGTAAAAAATAGCATTAGTAGTTATTTTAAAAATGGAGAGCAAAAGTTTATTTTGACATCTATGTGTGGATTAGGGTCTGACGATGATTTAATAAGCCAATTTGAAACATATAAAAATAGAATACCTAATACTTGTATTCCAATTGGAAGAGATGCAGGCGGGAATTTGGTATGTTTAAATCTATCAGAAGATAGATATGGATATGTTTACTTTTCGGATCATGAAGAAGAACTTAAATACGATGAAGGAAAAATAACTATTAATGATTTGTATTTTATTGCAGAAACATTTAATGAATTTTTAAATTCTATTGAGAGAGATGACATACAGGAATCAAAAGAAGAAGGATACAAAGTGAAAAAAGTATGGGTTGACCCAGATTTTTTAAAAGAGTTAGAAAACAACTCAGATAAATAGAGTAAGAATTATTAATTAATAAAACGGTTATCTTTCGGGATAGCCGTTCTTCTTATTTTTAGATTTTTATCTAATTTTGCATATGAAAATATAGGGATAAATAATTGGGTCAAAGTGAGTAATGTTACTTATGAAATTCATAACTCATGAAGGTTGTACCATCATGGAGTATCGTTTGAATACATGGAGAAATGAACAAGAACGAGAAAGGGGCGAGATGACTTTTACATGGCAGGGGTATTATGACATGGCATAGGCAATAAACTAATGAGATCGTACAAGCTCATGGCGATAAACAAAGGGTATTATGAAAGTGTGTCCATTTACTAACTTGGCACAACATTTGTTGGAGCTGAAAAACTCTTCCTGGTTAAATAAGCTAAAACATATGAAACAAATAAAAATGTTTGAAAGAAAAATGATCGAACTATATAAAGGCAGTTATTCCCTCGACACGAATAACGATAAGACGCTTATTTGGTTATATGAATATTACAGCTCCCAGGGACAAATGGAAAAATCAATGGCCGAGGCCGCCCGTTTTCTCGCGAAAAAATGGAGTTTCGATATGGCGCAGTTATTATGCACAGCTCCTTGTGAATAAACATATTGAGGAAGAATTTCCAGACAAGGGCGATGAGCTTCAGAAAGCTGAAAAGCTGTTGCAGGACTGCCTGGACGAACAGCCTGGAAATGCCATTGCCCATTATTTTTTAGGCAAGCTGTATAACGATCTGAACCTTCTTCATAAGGCTGAATTCCATCTCGAAAAAGCGCTTAAAGCAGATTCAAAGGATTATGAGTTTATTATGAAAGCAGCCGGGTCTATGAGAAGCTGGAGCAATTTGAAAAAGCAGAGGAATTCGCAAGGATCTCCATTCAACTGCAACCTCAATTCCTACTGGGCTACAATCAAGTAAGTGTTCTTTGCCACCGCCAGGGAAAAACAGCCAAAGCACTTGCGGTTATTGACGAACTGTTAGAGATGGAAGAAGGATTTTTAATGGCCCACTATAATAAGGCATGTACTTATCCGTCCTTGGCTATGATGCCCTGGAAGCATTCGGGCATCTGAAATTTGCAGTGAAAAACATGGGAAATGACTACTTCAGAAATCTCGCCAGCTCAGATCCGGACTTGGATTGGCTGCGGATGAATAGTTTTACGGCAAAAAAGATGAAACAATTGCTGAAATAAGGTTCCAATGCGCAGTTGCATTAAAGCAACATAACAACCAGCAGGCCTATTTCCGACTTTGGCCTGCTTTCATTTGAATTTTTCGTATACTAAAAAACTGTTTGCCCGAATACACTTTCCGTAAAATGGTTTTTATGCTGCAGGTTCAAAATTAAATGTAGAGGAAGGAGGGGTAAATATGGTCATTGGAGAAATCAAGGAGATTATCCGCCATCCTGTCAAATCCTTTCGGGGCGAGAAGGTTGAAAAAACTACGATTCAATCATACGGTCTCTATGGGGATCGCAGCCATGCCTTTCTGGATGAAACAAGACCGGGCAAGTTTCTAACCGCGACCCAGCTTCCGGCCATGCTCATGTTTCATGCTGAATTTACCGGACCTGAAAGTTTAACAGAGTTCCCAGCTATTAAAATTCAATCTCCTTTTGGCCATACATATAAGTGGGGAGATACGGCATTGCATAAAGAGCTTGAGATGTTATCCAAAAAAACAATTGCGCCGATCCAGTATCGACCGGAGCATGTTCCACTCGGAGCAATTGAAGAAGAGCATCTATTACTCACAACGGATGCATCTCTTGCAAAGCTTGAAGAATTATGGGGAGATAAAGTCGACAACCGGCGTTTTCGCCCGAACATCCTGATCTCCCTCGTTGAAAAAATTCCCTTTACAGAGGATAGCTGGTTTGGAAAGCGAATGTTAATCGGGGAGGCGGAACTGGAAATAAAGAGGCACTGTGAACGATGCACGATCATAGCGATGGATCCTGATCATGGCACGCTTGATCTAACTTTATTAAAAACGGTCGTTCAAAAAAGAAATAATTATTTTGGCGTCTATGCCTCAGTATTGAAGACAGGAGAAATTAACGTGGGGGATAAAATTTCCTTGCTCGATAACATGTAACATACACATCTGTTTCCTCACATTCCCTGTATCGAAAAACGTAGATGATAGTATATTCCTAGTACAAAAGGAGGATACATCAACGCATGAATATGACCATTTCTGAAATCAAGAAATTGGCTTTAAAATCTTTACAGGGCAAATGGGGATTAGCCGTTCTGCTTACCTTTTTGTTATTTTTGGTGAATTCGGTTGTTTCAGCGATTGTTGAAGTCATCTTAAGCGGTGGCTTTAACAATTGGTTGTGGCAGGAACAAACCCCCGTTGCTGTGGATATCGCCAATATCGTAATCTCGATAGTGTTAATTCCGCTCACGATCGCAGCTACCTGGTTTTATCTCAACCTATCAAGATCAGAAGCTGCGAAAATTGCTCAAGTATTTGCGATCTATAAAGACGGAAAAACATCACTTAAGCTAATCGGAGCTTCTATATTGGTATTTATTTTTATCGTTCTATGGTCTTTATTATTGATTATTCCCGGCATTATAAAAGCTATCGCTTATTCGCAAACCTTTTTCCTGCTGAAAGATCACCCGGAGTATACCGTTATTAAAGCGATCACTGAGAGCAGACGGCGAATGAAAGGTTACAAGTGGAAATATTTCTTAATGCACCTGAGCTTCATCGGATGGGGAATTCTTGCCGTGCTTTCATTAGGGATCGGCTTTTTGTGGATTAGCCCTTATATCTCAGCTGCGTGCGCGACATTTTATAATGAATTAATTGATCAGCCAAAGAAAGATACTGTTCTTGTGAATGAATAAAAGCAAAGACTCAAAGTATGAAGGCTTGTAAACTTCGTATTTTGGGTCTTTTTTAGTTTCCTGATCGTTGCAAATTATGGCTGGGCTTATACACAACTCATTTTCACTTAGTTCCGAATTCGCTCATATATTCGGAATTTGGCTGATATATGGCGTTGCGCTCATAAATCAGTAGAACTTCTCATAAATCTGGCGTTCCGCTCATAAAATCGGAAAAACCTCATAAATCTGGGTTCCGCTCATAAACTCAGAAATTCGCTCATAAATCTGCTGTTGCTTCATAAAAGTCGGATATTCTCCCTCGCAGTTCTGCATTCCACTGGAAAAATTTCAAAGACCGCTTATAGGATCTGCTGTTGTGATCAATAATCCCGCCACGGTTCATAAAACTCTTTTTTCCAATCTTCATTTCTTTCGCCTCAATGCCTCTGCTTTTCACTTGATTCCCTGGATTACCCCAATTTAATGAACAGAAATCGGCTCTGTCAAGTATTCGATCGTAAATGCTCTGTTCCTTTTCTGGCTATAAAAAACAGCCGTTGCTTTACATTCGGGTTTGAACTTAATGGTTCCAAAGTCGACAAGGATCACTTAATTTCAGTGACAAATGATAGATCGTGATAACACATACTCTAGACAGAAAACAAGATAAAAATAATAACAGGCCACAAAGCTGAGATATCAAAAATCAACAATTTCTTTTAACAGAGCAAATCAACAAAAGTTGGCTGGGATTTTGATAGCACCGCGACCTTTACATGGATAATTTTAAAAGAAAACCCTCTTATATTTCGTATTTTTGTCATAGACTAATAGGGAATAATCATGTACAATGTTTTCAGAATATTGATTATCTTCATAAGACTCAAAATCAATTTGATCAATCCGAACAAGAGTAAAAATAGGGGGGCAAAAAGATGAGAAAAAGAAAAACAGCAGGAATTTTTATGTCTTTATTATTAATGGCAGGTGTAATCGCCGGATGTGGCGGTGGCGGAGAGAAATCATCAGGTGAAAGCGGTGGAGAGACGATTAAGATTGGTGCCAACCTTGAGCTTTCCGGGGGAGTAGCTTCATACGGCCAATCAATTAATGAAGGGCTTAAACTTGCAATTGAGGAGATTAATAAAGAAGGAATTGACGGCAAAGAACTTGAATTGGTGCCAGTCGACAACAAGTCCGAAGCTCCTGAAGCGACAAACGGAGCGATCAAGCTTGTCAGCCAGGATAAAGTTGCGGCCATTGTCGGGGCAGCAACAAGTACAAATACGCTTGGCCAGGTGGATATTGTCCAGGAAAACAAGATTCCGTTGATAACCCCGACAGGAACAAGTCCGACGATTACAAGTGCTGATGGTAAATTAAATGATTTTGTGTTCAGAACATGTTTTATTGACCCGTTTCAAGGAACCGTGGCCGCTAACTTTGCGACGAAAGATTTAGGTGTTAAATCAGCAGCTATTTTGATTGACAGTGCAAGCGATTATGCCAAAGGGCTTGCTGATTCCTTTAAGGACGCCTTTAAAAAGAATGGCGGAGAAATTGTCGGTGAGGAAGCTTATATCGCCAAGGATACAGACTTCCGTGCCACTTTAACAAGAATCAAATCAAAGAATCCGGAATTTGTCTTTGTACCTGGATACTATGAAGAAGTGGGTCTCATTGTCAAACAGGCGCGTGAACTTGGACTGGATGTACCATTCATGGGCGGCGACGGTTGGGATTCCCCGACGCTAGTAGAAATCGCCGGTGCTGAAGCGCTTGAAAATACGTATATTACAAACCATTATTCTTCCAATGATCCAGATCCAAAGATTCAAGACTTTGTAAAAGCGTTCCAGGCAAAATATAAAAATAAAAAGCCTGATGCGTTCGCAGCACTTGGCTATGACACTGGTTATTTCCTTGCCGATGCGATTAAGCGCGCCGGAAGTGCCGATCCTGAAAAAATCCAGAAAGCACTTGAGGAAACGAAGGATTTAGCGCTTGTTTCCGGAACGATGAATCTTGATGAAAATCATAATCCGATTAAATCGGCAGCAATCTTGAAGTATGTAGGCGGCGAACAACAGTTTGAAACAAAAGTAAACCCATAATAAATCAGCAGGAGCTGAGTTCGGAATAGGGGGGCCTTGTCCCCCTATTCAAGTTTTGTAGGGGGATTATAGTTTTTTCTAGACAGGAGTGCGGTTATGGAAATCATTCAACAATTAATCAATGGCATATCACTTGGCAGTATTTACGCATTGATCGCTCTCGGTTATACAATGGTATACGGGATTGTAAAACTGATTAATTTTGCCCATGGCGATGTGTTTATGGTCGGTTCCTTTGTGGGCTTTTATTCGATTACAATTCTGGAGCTTGGCTTTTTCCCGGCGATGCTGTTATCGATGGCTGTCTGTGCTATTTTTGGAGTATTGATTGAACGGATTGCTTATAAGCCGCTCAGAAATGCTACAAGAATTGCGGCGTTGATCACTGCTATCGGGGTATCGCTGCTTATTGAATACGGAGTCATATACATACGCGGTGCCCAGCCTGAAGCATATCCGGGTTCCGTTCTTCCTTCAACAAATCTTGAATTCGCCGGAATTACAGTTAGCAGCCAATCGCTGTTCATTCTCGGTGTCTCCGTTTTTCTCATGATTGTGCTGCAGTTTATCGTTCATAAAACGAAAATTGGGAAAGCAATGAGAGCCGTTTCCCATGATGCTGATGCCGCAAAATTAATGGGAATCAACGTCGACCGGACCATTTCCGCGACGTTTGCAATCGGTTCTGCCCTTGCAGGAGCGGCGGGAGTCATTTTCGGGACCTACTATATTAAAATTGAACCTTTAATGGGAATCATCCCCGGCCTAAAGGCATTTGTTGCTGCTGTTTTAGGCGGAATCGGCATCATCCCCGGGGCGATGATCGGCGGCCTTTTGCTGGGGGTCATTGAAGCTTTGGTAAGCGCCTCGGGATTTTCCTTGTTGCGTGACGGGGTGGCATTTATTGTGCTTATTCTGATCTTGATTTTCCGTCCGTCAGGCCTGCTCGGCAAAAATGTAAGGGAAAAAGTCTAGGGGAGGGCTGCATGATGGCAATTTTCAAACAAACAAAAGGCTTTTGGCTTTCAATGGCAGCGGCCATTGCTGTATTTGGCATTATCCAGTTCTTATTTATGAATGAACTTTTGAATATTTATTATGAAAATACGCTATTTTCAATTGCAATTAATATTATCCTCGCGGTCAGCCTTCATTTGATCATCGGGATTACCGGCCAGTTTTCAATCGGACATGCCGGCTTTCTTGCCGTCGGTGCCTATGCCTCCGCAATCATCACGATGAAATTGGGATTGCCATTTGGTTTGGCGCTAATCGTTGGCGGGTTGGCAGCAGCAGTTGCAGGACTGATCATTGGGATTCCTTCACTAAGGTTGAAGGGGGACTATTTGGCGATTGCGACTTTGGGGTTTGGTGAAATTGTCCGGATCTTCCTTTTAAACATTGACTATGTCGGCGGGGCGAGCGGAATGCGTGTTTCACCTTTAACGACGTGGCCATGGGTATTTTTTGCGATGCTGATAACGCTGTTGGTGATCAGGAACTTTACAAACTCAACCCATGGACGAGCCTGCATATCGATTCGGGAAGATGAGATTGCCTCGGATGCGATGGGAATCAATACAACCTACTATAAGGTAACTGCATTTGCCCTCGGTGCTTTTTTTGCCGGGGTCGCTGGTGGGCTTTTCGCTCACAACTTCTATATCATCCAGCCGTCAAACTTTGGATTTCTAAAATCGTTTGATATTTTAATCTTTGTTGTACTCGGCGGCCTCGGCAGTATGTCAGGCGCGGTGATTGCAGCGATTTTGCTGACGATCATTTCGACGTTCCTGCAGGACTACTCGGAGACAAGAATGATTATTTACAGCCTTGTTCTGATTGTAATGATGCTGTACCGTCCACAAGGACTCCTCGGAACAAAAGAAATTACATCCTTATTTAAAAAACGGAGATCTGTTGATGGGGGTGCGACAAATGACAGCAAAAACACCGTTGCTTAAGGTGAACAACGCAGGAATCCAATTCGGCGGCTTGAAAGCTGTTTCCAATGTGAATATTGAAATAAGAACCGGCGAACTTGTCGGGCTGATTGGTCCGAACGGAGCAGGGAAAACAACGTTTTTTAACTTGTTGACAGGTGTGTATGTGCCAACAGAAGGCGAAATCGTCATGAACGGCGACAAGCTGAACCACCTTCCACCATACAGAATCACCAGAAAAGGAGTAAGCAGGACCTTCCAAAACATCCGCTTATTCAGTGAACTGTCGGTTCTTGATAACGTAAAGGTTGCGTACCATTCGCTCGCCAAGCATTCGGTTGCGGCGTCTTTGTTGCGCCTGCCTTCGCACTTCGCCGGAGAAAAGGACATGGAAGAAAAAGCAATCGATTTCTTGAAAATTTTCAACCTTGAGCGCTTTAAGGATGAGAAAGCAAAGAACCTGCCTTATGGACAGCAGCGCCGTTTGGAAATTGCACGGGCGCTGGCTGCTTACCCGAAGCTGCTACTATTGGATGAACCGGCAGCAGGGATGAATCCCCAGGAAACAAGAGATTTGATGAATTTGATTGCCTTTATTCGTGAGAAATTCAGCCTGACTGTTTTGCTGATCGAGCATGATATGCAACTTGTCATGGGAGTATGTGAACGAATTTACGTCCTTGACCACGGCCAATTAATTGCCGAAGGTGTTCCCGAAGAAATCCGCAATAATCCAAAGGTGATCGAAGCGTATTTGGGAGAGGAGGTTTCATAATGCTCAAGATTAACGACATCAATGTATTTTATGGAAATATCCAAGCGCTAAAAGAAGTTTCCCTTAATATTGAACCAGGGGAAATTGTGACGTTGATCGGGGCCAACGGAGCGGGAAAGAGCACCTTGCTCAAAACGATATCAGGTTTGTTAAAACCAAAACAAGGGAGCATCGTCTTTGAAGGACAATCGATTGCCGGCAAGCAGGCCCAGATGATTGTCAAAAGAGGCCTTTCCCATGTGCCGGAAGGCCGCCGTGTTTTCTCCAACATGACCGTGGAAGAAAATCTTGAATTGGGAGCCTATCTTCGTAAGGATAAAGACGGGATTCGCAAGGATTTCGAGCGCGTATACGATTTGTTCCCGCGCATGTATGAACGGAGAAAGCAGCAAGCCGGGACGCTTTCGGGAGGGGAACAGCAGATGCTTGCGATGGGCCGGGCTCTAATGGCCAAGCCGAAGCTTCTCTTGCTCGATGAACCATCGATGGGGCTTGCTCCGTTGCTAGTGAAAACCATTTTTAAAATCATTGAAGAAATAAACCAGAACGGAACAACCATCCTCCTTGTTGAGCAAAATGCCCATATGGCACTGTCGATTGCCAATCGGGCCTATGTCATCGAAACAGGAAAGGTAGTTTTGTCTGGAACAGCGGAAGAACTCAACTCAAGCGACCAAATTAAAATGGCGTATTTGGGCGGGCATTAAGTTTGAACTACATTTACCTGGGATTAACTCCGTTTTTATTTTAAATGAAGTTCTTTTTTGAAAAAAGGAGATTAAAAGAGACAATCCAAGATAGCTTTGGTGATTTTTTTTTAAAATCCTTGATTTGCATTGGTGTATTCTACCAACATATTACAAATAATGAAAATATTATATTGTTAAAATACCTGGTTGGTATAAGAGGAAATTAATTAAGCGAAAAATCAAGGGAATTAAGCGAAACTTCGTGTTATTTAAGCGATAAAATCAGGAATTAAGCGAAAACCATCATTAATTAAGCGAAACGGTAATAGGCGAGATTTCCATCGTTCCAGAAATGTCATCCTACGTCTAAAAAAAAGTCTGGCATAACTTTTTTTCCCTGTTATAATGTTTTATGAAGAAATACAATTCATAAAAAGGTGGCCTTTATGGGGAATACTTGTAGGTTTGTTATTAACGCTGTAGGAAAAGGTGGAGAAACATACTATACCCACTGTCATGATAAACATGAGCTGGAAAAATGGATAGCAAACCATAAAGAGAAAATCATCATGGATGAATTAAAGATAACCGATAAAAAACAAAATCCACTGCTAAAATGGGTTTCTCTAATAAAATAAACCAAATCAAACGCCATTCCACTACGGAATGGCGTTTTTTAAAAGAACTTTGCCCTTACTGAAACATTCAAGAGAAATAAACATCCATTTAAATATGAAGAGAAAACTATGATGGACTACAGTTTGTCATGATAAAAGAAGCAGGCCACATCCTGCCTCTTTTCATAGATCCGCCATTTATTAAAAGACAGAAGTAAGTATTGATCTTTGGGTGAATGCTTTAAGTATTGGCTGAGGCATAGCTGGGGTAAATCTTGAGTTCCGCTCATAAATCTTGAGTTCCGCTCGTAAATCTCGAGTTCTGCTCACTCGCTGGAATCTTTCCTAGCATTTATTCATCTTTGGCAGTTGACCAGGAGGAGTATCAAGGACTTGGGGTGGTGCCGGTTTAAGATATGCCGGTTCTCCGTAAGGCTGCGGACATTGTACATATTGGAAGACACTGCAGCCATCCATGGTTGGTCCATACGCCCAGCGGCCTTTACTGCTTTCTTCTCCACGGGACAAATTAAAGAATTTATAGGAAAACTCTCTTCGTTCTCTGTCAATTGGGAAAGTACCAGGAGCTACTACTCCTTCTTTCGCTTCGATTTCTGCGATCGCGGCCATCCATGTATTCTGGTGCATTGTATCCCTTGCTATTAAAAAGGCGAGGCTATCTCTCACAGCAGGATCATCTGTAAGCTCGTATAACCTGGCAGTTTGCAGACGACTTTGTGATTCCGCCGCTAAATTTGCCCGGAAATCTGCCAGCAAATTACCGCTCGCAATCGTATATCGGCCATTCCATGGTACACCTTCACTGTCTTCAGGGAGCGCTCCAAGACCACTGGCAATCAGCTGCCTCGGACTCATCCCTCCCAACACGGCGTTGACAAAAGGGTCTTCTGCAGCCGATTCAACTTCCGAAGCTGGCGCGCCGTCGAGCAGCCGGGCGATTAAAGTGGCGACTATTTCAACATGGCTTATTTCTTCGGTTCCTAAATCCAGCAATAAATCACGGTACTTTTGCTCTGCCCGGCAATTCCATCCTTGCAGAAGATACTGCATCATCACGGTCATTTCACCGAATTGCCCGCCTAATATTTCCTGCAGTTGTCTTGCAAAAGAGGGATCTGGACGTGTTGGTTTCGCTTGATATTGCAGTTCTTTGATGTGATAAAACATACCCAACCTTCTTTCCAAATTTAGTTTGATTGTGCAATACAATGTATCGTATGAAGAAAGAAGAGTATTTATGATCACTAACAATGGTATGTAACACCTGCCCTATCCATTGAAAAAAGAGGCAGCATCTGCCGCCCCTTCCTGAGTCTTTATTGAGAAATATTGTGAATACCAGTATTGGCTTTAACGAGAATTTCGTCAAATTTCTTTGCATCTTCCTTCTTCGAAGAGAGGAGAGTCCCGACAATAGCACCAATAAATCCAAGCGGGATCGAGATGATGCCCGGATTAGTCAGGCTGATCAGCGGTTCACCGACAAGGATTGCCGCGCCCTCAGGAGACCAGATGTTAGGACTAATAATCACAAGAAAAATAGAGCTGAACAAACCAACCAGCATTCCGCTGATTGCTCCAGCTGTATTGAAACGCTTCCAAAAGATCGTTAACAAAATAATTGGCAGGTTGGCACTGGCCGCTACCGCGAATGCAAGCGCAACAAGAAATGCGACATTTAGCTTTTGGGCAAACAGCGCCAGTAAAATAGACATAATTGCAACGCCGATTGAAGCCCAGCGTGCTGCAACAATTTGCTCTTTTTCGGTAGCCTGGCCGCGGCGGACAATATGGCTGTAAAAATCATGGGCAAAGGCTGAGGCTCCGGATAGAACAAGACCTGCGACAACTGCCAAAATCGTTGCGAATGCAACCGCCGATACAAACGCAAACAGAAAATCTCCGCCTAAAGCTTTTGCCAGCAATGGCGCCGCCATATTACCGGCAGCATTGGCCGCAACGATCTCGTCATATCCGACAAACGCGGCTGCTCCGAATCCAAGGAAAATCGTCATCACATAGAAAGCGCCAATAATCCACGTTGCATAAACAACAGACTTCCGGGCCGTAATCGCATCTTTTACGGTAAAGAAGCGAATCAAAATGTGTGGCAAGCCAGCCGTGCCTAAAATCAACGCAAGATTTAACGAAATGTTATCGAGCGGATTCGTAAATTTGTTGCCTGGATTTAAGTAGGCTTCCCCCAATGGAGTAGCAGATTTCATCTGTGTAAACATATTCATCACGCTAAAATCAAATTTGGCGAACACAATGACGGAAATAATGAAGGTTCCAATCATCAATAGCATCGCTTTGACGATTTGGACCCAGCTTGTTGCTGTCATTCCTCCAAACACCACATAAACGGTCATCAATACACCGACGATTAATACCGAATAAACATAGTCAATCCCAAGCAACAGATGAATTAATCCGCCAGCGCCTACGAGCTGGGCGATCATATAAAAGATTGAGATTGTGATCGTATTGAGGGCAGCAACACCGCGTACTTTTTTATCATCAAAACGAGCGGCAATCATGTCAGCCATCGTATATTTTCCAAGATTGCGAAGCGGCTCGGCAACAATGTATAACACGACCAGATAAGCAACAAGAAAGCCGATGCTGTAGAAAAACCCGTCAAATCCGGAAAGTGCGACCATCCCGGCAATACCAAGGAAAGAAGCAGCCGACATATAATCACCGGCAATTGCGAGTCCGTTTTGCCAGCCTGTTAAGCTGCTGTCGGCTGTATAAAAATCACTGGTCGTCTTCGTCCGCTTTGAAGCATAATAGGTAATGACCAGTGTTAGGCCAACAATCAATAAGAAGAGTGTAAATGCCAGCGTGTTCATGCGTTTTTCCTCCTTGCACCCCTTGTTTCTTCAATAACTTCCTCAACAATCTTGTCAAAACCCGCTGCTTTATTCGAATAAATAATACAGAGAGTCCACGTCATGATGAATTGTGCAAAGGCGAACACCCACGCCCAGCTGATTGCCCCGACAGCAGGATTGTTTAAAACCTTTGAATACGCTGTCAAAATCGGAAGAGTAAAATAAAAAGCGAGAAAAAACAAAGAAAAAGGCAGAATGAAATTCTTCTTACTCTTTAGCAGCCTCTGAAAAGACGAGGATTTAGCAATCTTCGAATAATCGAGTGATGCAGCCCATTGTTCCCTTTTTAGATCGGTTACACTTTTTTGATTTAATCCCATACAAATCCCCCTTTGAACGTAAAATGCGCAGGTATGTCCCTGGCAAATTTAATACAGTCTCTATTATATTATTATCTGAAAAATTTGTAAATTCTAAACCATATGAAACTTTCGACACATAGCTAAAATAGTGATTAAATAGCTTAAATTGCTAGGGTGAGATGTGCTTAAACAGTTTGTGGAAAGTCAAATTTTGCTATGTTGCGATACGTTTTTTTCGCAACATTAATCTGTTCGGTCTATATTTTATGCAGCATTATTTAACGTAAACTGACTGCATTATCGGAAATTCTGCTTTAACATAGTATTTATAACGGTTATGATTAAATTAAAAATGGCAAAATAATCATTTAGGAGTGATTGTGTGAACCAGACAGAAAATTCCGGCAAAGTCGTGACATTTTCGATACCTGTAGTAATGGTGAATTCCCTTTTGTTATCGATCTTGATGATGATCATGACTGCAGTTCTCCACAGTGCATTTCACGGGACGGCCAATTTTACAGTCACTACTTTAGGATTTATCCTTTTCTCTCTTTGTTTAATGGTTCTCGTCATCGTTCATGAATTTTTTCATATGATTGGCTTTCACTTTGCTGGAAAAGTGCCGTGGAATGAGATAGCATATGGGGTAGATTTCAAAAAGGGGATTGCCTACGCGCACAGCAAGCAGATGATTACGGTAAAAGCGATGAAAATCGCTTTATGGCTGCCGTTTTTAGTAACGGGCCTGTTGCCGTTTGTTATCGGCGTCATGCTTGACGAAGTTTTTCTGACACTGCTCGGCGCCTTTTTGATAGGCGGCTGTACCGGGGATTTTGCGTTTATTTTTAAGATCCGCAAGTACCGCTCAAATACACTCGTTAAAGACCATCCAACCAAACCGCAATTTACGGTTTATGAACAATAAACAAAGGAGAGATCATGATGGATTCAATTGAAAAGATTACAACGGAAGAACTGAAAAAGAAGCTCGAATCTGGAGATAAATTAGAGCTTGTCGATGTCCGGGAGGATGAAGAAGTCGAGCAAGGAATGATTCCGGGAGCAAGGCATATTCGCATGGGTACGATTCCGGACAACCTCGATAAGTTTGACAAAGATACGGAATACATCTTCATCTGCCGTTCAGGCAGACGGAGCGAAAATGTCTGCTACTATATGAAGGACCAAGGCTACAATGTTCGCAATATGGTTGGCGGCATGCTCGAATGGGAAGGGGAAACAGAATAAAAACACGGAAAGCCGGTTCTCACTGTGAGAGTCGGTTTTATTTTTTGCTTCAGTCTTGCTGCACCGAGCACAGTTCCATCCATGGATATTTCGACCATGCCTTGAGAAAGCTATAGGAAACTGTTTTTGATTTAAAGGAGAGCTTGCATATGTTAAGCTTTTGGGTTGTTTTGTTAGTAACGTTGATTCTGTGTTATGCGTTGCGCAGAGATCCTGATATATATTTGTTTTTGGGAGTGACTCATTGGCTTTTTGTGTCGATTGTGATCCAGCTGCCAATGTTTTTAATGGAATACAACATGAACGCCATAGAAATTATGAAATCTCCGCTCAGTTTTATTACGTACCATTTTGTACAAATCTTTACGATTCCGGCTTTGTTTTTGTTCATCTATCTGCACTATACCGAACAGGCAGCAAGCAGAAAGCTTATTCTGTTATTTCTCCTGTTACTGCTGTGCATTGGCGGCGAGAACATGTTCGTGGCAGACGGTGTGCTCGTTCACAAGGAGTGGAGTTTCCTTACGAGCATGGTGTATTGGGGTAGCGTGATCGCCCTCTACTATATGTTTGCCTACTTTGTTGATATGGCTATCCGAAAGGAGCGCACTCGACATGCTGCTGACGCCGATCCGCTTTGATGAGAATGAGTGGTTTGTTATAATTACCGGTTTGGGCTTGATCTTTTTCTGCAAATGGTTGAAAAAGCCGTTACCAAAGCTAGTAATCGTGACGATTTCTATGTATTTCTTTTTTCTTGGATTAACTGTTGACCACATCATCGGGGCAGATCATCCGTTTAATTTATACGATACGATGGATCGTTCCTCCATTGATATCTTTGATTTAATCGTTTACGGTTGGCATTATCCATTCTACGGCTACTGCTTTTCCCTGATAATTTATCAGTTCAAGCCCAAGGACTTAAATGCGGTCTTATTTGTCTGTGGCTGGTCGACCTTATCAGTCACACTGGAGGTGATTGCCGTTTACTTTTCTGTATTCCAATACCTCAGGTGGCATCAGATTTATTCCTTTTTCACCTATCTGCTTGTTTTTGGCACCAGCTATGTTTTTATAAAAAAATTGTTTCATTCATATCAATCAAAAATCGCTCCTTTTTAGTGGAAAAAGTATAAAAAATGAGTTGGCTGTTAAAACTGGTAAAAAAAGAGATTGAAAGGGAGAGGGCTTTGATACAAGTAAAAGTATTTGATCAGGAGCATGAAAAAGATTTAGAGTATGATATGAATCGTTTTTTGGAAAGATTGGATGAAAATAAACTTGTCGATATTAAGTATAACGTGGCAGCGATGCCTGAAGATGACGAAGAAGAACAAATCTATTGCTTTTCCGCGATGGTCATTTATCGAGCCTGACATGGTGTCAGGCTCATTTTTAGTGTAGGCACATTTTCCAATTTTGAAGGCTTTCTCTAAGTCGGTCAACAAGGCGTTTCGCTTAATTATTCGTTGGTTTCGCTTAATAATCGTTTTTTTCGCTTAATTCCGGGGAGTTTTCTCTTGAATAACCGTTGGCATCGCTTAATTCCTTCCATTTTTCGCTTAAATAATTTCCAATCGATTTTCTAATCCTGTCGATTCAACTGCCTCATCTGGAAAGAGCGAATTCGGCAGCGTTTTTCCCGGCTAGCCGGCCTGTGACAAGGGCGGAGGTGATATTATACCCGCCTGTGTAACCATGGATATCGAGAATTTCACCGCAAAAATAAAGCCCATCCATCAGCTTGGAAGCCAACGTTTGCGGTTCAATTTCCTTAATGGACACGCCGCCGCCTGTAACAAACGCTTTTTCAAGAGGAAGCGTTCCGTTAACTTCAAATTGAAACTGCTTAATGTTTTTCACAAAAGTGCGGATTTTTTCATGTGAAATAACCGCACCCTGTTCATTCGCATCGATTTCGCTTACCTCAAGCAAAAATAGCAAATACCGTTCCGGAAGCAAGCCTTTTAAGATATTTTTGACTGCTTTCTTCGGTTCACTTTTGATAAGAGCAGAAATTTCCTGAAAAAGCGGTTCCTCTTTTTTTTCAGGAAGTGCATCGAGGTTCATCGTCACCTCATCTAGCTTCCACTTTTCCTTTGCTTTAACAACAAACTGGCTGCAGCGTAGGACCGCCGGGCCGCTGATCCCGAAATGCGTGAAGATCATGTCCATTTTATGCGTCACGAGCGGCTTGCCTTTCGGGTTGAGCACGCTTAACGAAATATCGCGCAATGACAAACCCTGCAAGGTTTTTTCCTTAATAAATGGTTCCCTCGACGTGATTGGCACCTCGGTTGGAAACAGGTTCGTAATCGTATGCCCGGCTTTTTCAGCCCAGGGATAGCCATCCCCTGTCGATCCTGTATGGGGAACCGACTTGCCGCCTACTGCAATCACGGCTGCACTGGTATGGATTTTTTCGCCGCTAATCAGCTCAATGGCAGAAGTGCGGTTATCCTGATAATGAACATCTTTGACTGGACAGTTTGTTTTGATCTCAACCTTCAATTCCTTTAGCCTTCTTAATAACGCGTCAACTACAGACTGAGCTTTATCTGAAACTGGAAACATCCGGCCATGATCCTCTTCTTTCAGCTCGACGCCAAGTTTTTCAAAGAAAGCAATAATATCTTCATTGTTAAAAATAGAGAACGCACTGTATAAAAAACGGCCATTACCAGGGAGATGCTTGATGATTTCGTCGATCGGCAGCCGATTGGTAACATTGCAGCGGCCTCCCCCGGAAATTGCCAGCTTTCTCCCGAGCTTGTCTCCTTTATCAATCAGCAGAACTTTAGCCCCCTGTTCGCCGGCCGAGATCGCAGCCATTAACCCCGATGGTCCGCCGCCCACGATTGTGACATCGTATTTCATCATTTCACCAACTTCGTCATTTATCTACATATTTAAACATTTCCATCTTAGCATGAAAAAAACCGGAAAGTAAAAACCAGCTTTTCCGGCTGCAACTGGCGCAGAGCACAAAAGAGATGTAAACTACTAATAGTGCAATTTTTTTATAAATATACCGCAACTGGCTTTGCTTTTTTAGAAAAAAACGGTTGTGTCATATATAGAGAGGGATTTTATGTCGTCTAAACTTTTGCGCGGAACCTTTATTTTAACTTTGGGCACGATTCTCTCCAAGGTTCTCGGTCTATTATATGTAATACCGTTTTACGATATTGTCGGGGACCAGGGGACGGCTCTATACCAATATTCATATATTCCATACACCATTTTTATCAGCATCGCGACAGCCGGTGTGCCGCTCGCTGTTTCAAAATTTATCTCAAAGTATAATGCTCTGGAAGAATATGCGGTCAGCAGGAGGCTCTTTAAATCAGGGCTCGTTGTCATGGCAATCAGCGGCATTATATCGTTTGTAATATTGTATTTCGGAGCGCCGGCACTGGCTGAGATTATTATTAATGATAAAGATTTTGTTTCCAGTGTCGCTGATGTTACCACAGTAATCCGGGCTGTCAGTTTCGCCTTGATTGTTGTGCCGTTTATGAGCCTGATCAGGGGATTTTTCCAGGGCCACCAATCAATGGGTCCTTCAGCTGTTTCGACGGTTGTCGAACAAATCGTCCGGATTGTCTTTCTTTTAGCAGGAGCATTTATCGTCTACAAAATGATGGATGGAAGCCTGACGTCTGCGGTCAGCGTGGCGACGTTCGCCGCATTCATTGGCGCGATCGGCAGCCTTTTTGTCCTGTTATGGTACTGGTACAAACGAAAGCCGCATCTTGATGAGTTATTGACGCATGATAAGGCAACGGTCGATATTTCGCTGCCGGACATATATAAGGAAATCATTATTTATGCAGTACCGTTTGTGCTTGTCGGAATCGCCAACCCGCTCTTTCAATTTATTGATTTGCTGACCTTTAACAGGGCGATGGCGACAATTGGCCTGGCGAAACAATCAGAAACTGCTTTATCGATTTTAAATTATCAAACTCATAAGCTTGTGATCATTCCCGTGTCACTGGCGACCGCTTTTTCGCTGACGCTTGTCCCGAGCATCACAAAGGCCTTTGTTGAGAATGATCGGACCAGCTTGAACCGCCAGTTGAACCAAACATTCCAGGTCATGCTGTATTTAACACTGCCAGCTGTTGTTGGACTCTCACTGCTCGCGGAACCAGCCTATACGTTGTTTTATAAACATGATCCGCTTGGAACGCAGGTCCTGGTGACATATGCACCAGTAGCCATTTTATTTGCACTCTATTCGGTAACCGCGGCGATTTTACAAGGAATAAACGAACAGCGTTTTACCTTGTTAAGCTTGCTTGTCGGCCTGCTTGTAAAATTAAGCTTAAATATTCCGCTGATTAAAGTTATGGAAACGCAGGGTGCAGTTTTAGCAACAGCGCTCGGCTACACAGTAGCCATTTTAATTAATATGTTCGTGATTAAGGCATTTGCCCATTATCGATTTCGGCTTGTGTTGAGACGCGGCTTGCTAATCGTGTTGTTTACGGGGCTGATGCTGGCTGCCACTGCTGTTACTTACAATTTGGTGACGCTGGTGCTTAGTCCGGAGACAAAGATGCAATCGGTCATAATCTTAGTCATTTGTGCCACCGTTGGAGCCGGAGTTTATTTTTACTTAGGCATGCGTTCCAGACTTGTCTACTTTTTATTTGGCGAAAGAGTGGACAAGATAAAAGGGAAGCTGAGATTGCCGATGTGAATGCCGTCACCTGCTGTTGGCTTGAATCACGATTATGCTTAAGGAGTGGGGTTTAATCCCAAGGCACATTAAAAACAGGTTCCCCAAATCGGGAACCTGTTCTTTTAGTAACTGAAGGTATCTGTTTCGTCACGGTAGCCAAGCTGTCTCTCAATCCGGTCGAGCCTGCGGTTGATGCGGTCTACTTGTCGGTTGAGCCGTTCAACTTGGCGCTCAAGGCGGTCGATACGCTGGTTGGCGCCCCCGCCTGGATAACCTGGATAACCACCCGGATAGCCTGGAGCCGGGAAGTAGCCTTCTGTACCTTGTTGACGATAGTTATAATGCACTCTCACCACTCCTAATCATGCGATTTTAAAATCATGATAATAGTCTATTCAGAGCCGTTTTTTTGGTGAGTGAAGTTCTGCTTTTATAACTTTACCATTGGCGAACGCCCAGAAATCTGTGGAGGTAAAAAAATGAGGATTGATAAAATGCTGGCAAACCTCGGATATGGAAGCCGAAAAGACGTGAAAAAGCTTTTAAAGGACGGAGCAGTCCTCGTTAACGATGAAAAAATCAAGGACCCGAAGCACCATGTAAATCCGGAAACAGATACCGTAACCCTGAATGGGGAAGTGATCGAATATAAGGAATTCATTTATTTAATGATGAACAAACCGCCCGGCGTCATTTCCGCAACAGAAGACAGCCAAGATCAAACCGTGATTGACCTGCTCGAAATGGAGGACCAGGTATTTGAACCGTTCCCGGTCGGCAGGCTTGACAAGGACACGGAAGGATTGCTGTTGCTTACAAATGACGGGCAGTTAGCGCACCGGCTGTTGTCCCCGAAAAAGCATGTGCCGAAAACATATTTTGCGGTTATCGATGGAGAGGTCACTGCAGGGGATATTGAAGCGTTTAAAAAAGGTGTTACACTTGATGACGGCTACCTGACAAAACCGGGTGAGCTCGTCATTCTTAAATCGGGGTTGAGGTCGGATATTGAACTGACAATAACGGAAGGTAAATTTCATCAAGTGAAGAGAATGTTCCAGGCGGTCGGAAAGCGGGTTGTTTATTTAAAGCGGATTTCGATGGGTTCGTTAGTGTTAGATGACAGCCTTGATCTTGGGGAGTATCGCGAGTTGACTGAGGAAGAGCTTGAAGGGCTGATAGAACATTAGCGGGGTTTAACGTAATTGGGCTTTTTATACTATAAAACGAGATTAGACGATCAAAATGATGTTACACTATGGATAATCAAGGGAGGTATCTCTTATGAAGATGGATCCGCCTTATCCTGTCAGATTATCTGCTGCAGACGACGACGAGGAATATTATGTTATTCAGCCTGACATTAGTGCAATATGTGACGAAAGTAAACTGGACGATAAAGGATGCAAAGGCGCCCCGGATCTAATTGTAGAAGTCCTTTCTCCTTCGACCTGGCAGCGTGATCGGATTGAGAAGTTAAATCTGTATCAGAAGCATGGGGTAAAAGAATATTTATTGATTTATCCTAACGAGAATGTTGTTGAGCAATATAATCTGGATGATAATGGTGTGTTCGCAACACCACTAGTACTCGGAGAAGAAGATACGCTTTGTACACATACTTTTCCTGAATTTCAAATTGAATTAAGAAGCATATTTTCTTAGAAAAACCTTGTTAAAATAGCAAGGTTTTTCTTTTTTGTGGCATCAAGAAATTCGGGTTCCATTTAAGACCAAAAAATTGTGTAGGCCGCATATATTTCTAGGAAGTCCAGGTATCATTTGAAATACATTGATTACTGTTTCTACATAATTAATTTATTCACACATCGATGAGCGCGCTAATTGTGTTAATAATGTGGAGTTTGCATGCAAACGCTCTCAGGAGTTCAAGGGGATGGTACAATGTTTTTGTTGGGTCCATTCTATTTTACGAGGAGGAATTTTGGTGAGTTTTTCTGACAAAGTGGTGTTGGTTACTGGAGCTGCAGCGGGGATCGGCAAAGAATCGGTGAAAGCGTTTGCTGATCAAGGCGCGAAAGTTGTGTTAGTTGATTTGGATATTGGCACTCTCAAGGCAACAGCAAAAGAGCTGGAACTCCAGGAAGGCAATTATTTGTTAGTCGCGGCTGATGTTTCCAAAGAAGAGGAAGTGGAGCAATATGTTCAAAAGACTGTCGAACAATTTGGATCGATTGATGTATTCTTTAACAATGCCGGCGTTGAAGGAAAGGTACTTCCCATCACAGACTATCCTGCAGAGACTCTCGATCTTGTCCTGAACGTAAATGTCAAAGGTGTATTTTTTGGACTTAAGCACGTATTGCGCATCATGAAAGAGCAAAAATCCGGCGCAGTTATTAATAATTCTTCCGTTGCGGGTCTATCCGGAAGCCCGAATGTCAGTGCATATATCGCATCAAAGCATGCCGTCATCGGTCTGACAAAAGCGGCAGCAGTTGAAGTGGCCCAATTCGGTGTCCGTGTCAATGCTGTTTGCCCTTCTCCGGTGAACACCCGAATGATGCGGTCACTCGAGAGCGGTTTTTCTCCTGACGATGCTGAGGCTGCGAAAGAACAACTGACACAAACGATCCCATTAAAACGTTATGGTGAATCTGCGGATGTCGCGAACCTTGTTCTATTCCTCGCTTCTGAGCAAGCGTCGTTCATTACAGGTGTTGCCTGTCCAGTGGATGGAGGGCTTACAGCTCAATAACAATAAACAGAGGCAACTTTCCTTTTTAAAGGAGGTTGCCTTTTTAAGTGACTATGTTGCTTCACAGTAGTGGGTGCGTAATTAGCCATAGTTTCGGTAGGCAGGGACTCTATTTATGTGCGTTCAGAATCAGATATCCACGAAAAGGCACGATATATTCGCGGCAAGTAGCACTATACCGCCCGTGAAAAGCACGATATATCCAAAATAGACGCAAATCCATATGTAACAATAGCCAAGGATCTCAATCCCTGGTCAAATTTAATATATTCAAGTTCTTTCCTCATAGAGCTTAATGATTTGAATAATTGTTTCCGATGCTTTGACCATATTTTCGACTGAAATAAATTCGTATTTTCCGTGAAAGTTTTCTCCGCCTGTGAAAATGTTCGGTGTCGGCAGTCCCATGTAGGATAATTGTGAACCGTCTGTACCGCCGCGGATCGGCTTGATGACAGGCTGGATACCCAATTTTTCCATAGCTTCATAAGCAATGTCGACGATTTCCTTGACGGGTTCAATCTTTTCCTTCATGTTGTAATATTGATCCGCCATTTCCAGGATGATGCTATCTTTTCCGTGCGTTTGCCTCAATTCATTTACAATGCTTTCAATCGTTGCTTTTCTGGCCTCGAATGATTCTCTGTCAAAATCCCTGATAATATACTTGAGGTTTGTTGTCTCGACGTCGCCGTTGAAGGAGATTAAGTGGTAGAAGCCTTCGTACCCTTCGGTAAATTCAGGTGCTTCAGCAGCAGGCAGCCTATTGTGCAGGTCCATTGCAATTTTTGCAGAATTCACCATTTTTCCTTTGGCGGTTCCGGGGTGAATATTGTTGCCTTTGATCATAATTTTCGCAGAGGCAGCGTTAAAACTCTCATATTCGAGCTCGCCAATCGGTCCGCCGTCGACTGTATAAGCATACTTCGCATTAAAAGCTTTCACATCGAATTTATGAGGTCCTCTGCCAATCTCTTCATCAGGTGTGAAGGCAACTCTTATTTTGCCATGCTTGATGTCCGGATGCTTGATCAAATAAGCCATCGCCGTCATGATTTCGGCAATACCTGCCTTATTATCTGCCCCAAGAAGTGTCGTCCCGTCCGTTGTAATTAACGTATGCCCTTTATAATCGGCAAGATTAGGAAATTCCTGTGGCGATAACACAATATGTAAAGTGTCGTTTAAAACAATTTTGTTGCCATCATACGCTTCGACAACTTGCGGATTGACCCCTGCTCCAGTAAAATCGGTTGCCGTATCAAGATGGGCCAAAAATCCAATCGTTGGCACTTGCTTCTCGGTATTCGATAGCAGTGTCGCCATCACATAACCATTTTCATCCATTGTTACTTCTTCCATGCCAATCTCCTTTAATTCAGCAACGAGCATATTCGCAAGTGTTAGCTGCCCGGGGGTAGAAGGACAGGTATCACTGTCTTCATTAGATTGGGTGTTCACTTTTGCATAAGAGACAAATCTTTCAATCATTTCATTTTTCAATGTTTGGTCATCTCCCTTTTATTGATATGTTTTTATATTATCATGATCCGGAAATTTCTTCTCATTAAGCAAAACCATTTTTAAAAAAATCGGGCGATACCATTAATTTTCCAGTCATTTGAGCATCTGTCGAGTGCTTTCAGAAAAGGGTGTGCTACTATAATAAATATCTTGAGTTAAAGAGGTGCTAAACATGAAAATCGAGGTTTGGTCGGATTTTGTTTGTCCGTTTTGTTATATTGGAAAGCGCAGATTAGAAGCGGCGCTGGCGGAGTTTCCCCACAAAGATCAGGTTGAGATTGAGTTCAAAAGCTTTGAGCTTGATCAAAATGCGCCGCGAAATTCGGGGGAAAGCATTCACGAGTCCCTGGCGGCTAAATATGGAATGACTGTTGAAGAAGCGAAACAAGCAAATGCAAATGTTGGCCAGCAAGCAGCAAGTGTCGGGCTGACATTCAATTTTGATTCTATGAAGCCAACGAATACATTTGATGCGCATCGTCTTGCGAAGTTTGCAAAATACCATGAAAAAGAAGCACAGCTTACTGAAAAGCTGCTCAATGCATACTTTACAGACTCGAAAGATTTGAGTGATTTCGAAACGCTTGCAGACATCGCCGCAGCAGTCGGCTTGGATCGCCAAGAGGCCGTAAATGCTTTACAGGATCATAATGCTTTTGCCAATGAAGTCCGCATTGACGAATCAATCGCACAGCAATATGGTATCAGTGGCGTGCCGTATTTTGTCATTAATTCAAAATATGCGATATCTGGAGCTCAGCCGACCGAAACGTTTACAAGCGCACTTGAAAAAGTCTGGGAAGAAGAAAATCCTACACCAACATTGCAAGATCTTTCAGCAGGCGGGGCTGACGACGATGCATTCTGTGCTGACGGCAGCTGTGCTGTTCCACCCAGAGAGAAATAGTCTGCAAGTCAGGATATACGAATTAAAAAACAATCGCCCTAATTCGGTATTTGAATTAGGGTCTATTTATTATATTATTGAACTTGTATGAGACTCCCACGCCTAAAGACGGGCTAGGCCCTGCGCGTGCTTTCTCGTTCGGAGAATCTGTAATATTAATTTCAACCCTTCGATTAATCATGATATAAAAGGGTATAAAGAGTAAGAGATTATCAAAGAATGAGAGGGAAATTGTGTGACGAATAAGATTTTTATGGCATTAGCATTTATTGGTTTTCCACTTTCGGTGGTTGGAACAATTATGCATTGGTCAAGTACTGCATTATTTATTATTTACTGCTTAACCATCATTGCGTTAGCCAGCTTTATGGGAAGGGCAACGGAAAGCCTTGCGATTGTGACCGGTCCTCGTATCGGTGGCTTGTTGAATGCCACTTTTGGTAACGCGGTCGAATTAATCATTTCAATATTTGCTTTAAAAGCAGGTCTCGTTGGCGTTGTGCTTGCTTCCCTGACGGGTTCCGTATTAGGGAACTTGCTTTTAGTTGCAGGGTTATCGTTTTTTGTTGGCGGCCTTAAGTTTAAGCGTCAGGAATTTAACGTGTTTGATGCCAGACATAACTCCGGGCTTTTAATGTTCGCGGTAGTCGTTGCTTTTGTTATCCCGGAAGTATTTTCAATGGATATGAACGAAACAAAGACTTTGTCTCTCAGCGTCGGAATATCGATCATTTTAATTGGGCTTTATCTGGCTGCATTATTTTTCAAGCTAGTTACACATCGCGGTGTATATCAACATGATAAAAAGGGTGCGGAACATCACGAAGAGGAACCTGAATGGGGAAAAGGTAAAGCACTTGCTATTTTATTAATTGCGACCCTTGCAGTAGCGTATGTTTCTGAAAATCTCGTCCATTCGCTCGAAGCTGTTGCTGAAACATTTGGATGGACCGAATTGTTTATTGGGGTCATTATTGTTGCAATCGTCGGTAATGCAGCTGAACATGCATCCGCTATTATTATGGCTTTTAAAAATAAAATGGATATTGCTGTTGAAATTGCCGTAGGTTCCACTCTGCAGATCGCGATGTTTGTGGCGCCTCTGCTTGTGTTGATTTCACTGTTATATCCAAATCCAATGCCACTCGTATTCAGCCTTCCCGAACTGGTGGCTATGGTGTCGGCAGTCCTTTTAACAATCGTTATTTCAAACGACGGTGAATCCAACTGGTTTGAAGGGCTTACCATGTTGGCGGCATATGTTATCATTGGTATTGGGTTTTTCTTGTTGTAATAATAAGTTTGTCGGTCTGTCCAGCATGTTTTCTATGAAGAGACCGTTTTACAAAAAAAGAATATAAATACATAACATAACACCGTCGAAATTTCGACGGTGTTATGTTCATTGAAATTTTCTGAAGGATCATATAACGACGATCAAAATGCAGGAGGCGTCAACCCGTTAACTACATTTTTTTGAATCTTGATAACTTCGTCGGGATCGATAATATGGTTTAGGAAGTTACCAACGCCAGAATGTTTTTGGATGACAATCACAGCCTCTGTACATTTAGGAAGGATATCATTTGCCTGATCACTTTGCAGAGGGAACATGCTGAGAGGAAGATTTTTTTCAACAATCTCATCTACGTTCCAAACCGCAGCATCAGCCTGTCTACTCTGTAACATATGAGGTATCTGCATATAGCCAACTTCCAAAAATTCTACTGGTAGATGTCCGAACTCGGCTTGAGTTAGCTGGAACTGATCAAGTGAGTCCTTATCTACACAAACTTTCATACCTTCAAAAAAATTCTCTTCAGCCCCCTGGGGTTTGAATATCACATGATTGGACACATGAGTACCGGGCCCAAATCTACACCAAATTTCCAATTCCGGATCATTTTCGCAAAGAGTCTCCCCTGACAACCTAGAACAAACAATAAAATCATTGCGTTTTGCTTTTAAGGCTTTCGCCCGAGAAACTACACCGCGCATAAATGCTAACGAAGAAGGAATATTTTGAACAGTAAAAACTTGTTTAAGTCCTGTTGCCATCCCGGCTAAAAGGTTTGTATATGGTAAAGCCAAGGCGCCAAAAATAACCTCACGGCCAGTTGCCTGCCAAAGAACAAGGTAATCGATTGCTTCAATCAGTAAGGAAAAAAATTCGATAAAAAACCATAATCATAGGGTGTGCCGAAATCAATCTTTTCGGACACTCTTTTTTGGTTTAATTAAGACTGTCATCAGAGTGGTAGATGCAGCCTTTATGGCTATGAAAAATGTTGTGAATCCAAACAAAGTTTCAGAAGCTTTTCGTGTTGTATATAACCGAGTCGTCCAAGGACCACTGGCTGCCACGAAGGTATGGTTTGATCAGGTTATGAAAAAGCTGGGAGATCTGCCTGTCCCGGCGAATCTTCAGGTACAGCTTGCCGGAGTCGGTCCGATGCGGACAACCGTTCGGGAATCGTTGGAAGGTGCGAAGGAATCGGTTGTTCGGATGGTGAACAGTGGTGGTAATAGCAGTAACACGGTTGAAGTTATTGACAGGGGTATAGCTAAAACTAGACCATCATGGAGACAGTCGGAAATTGATGTAGGAACGGAATATCCTGGTTATCGTGACCAAGTTTCATTTAAGGATGGTAATGAAGTGAATCATGGTACTAAAAATAGTTCGAGACCAGATTTTTATATCAGCGGGCATAGTATAGAAGTTAAGAATTATAAATTGACGACATCTTCTGGTAGAAAAAACTTAATAAGGAATGTCTCAAAGCAAATAAATAAGCGGATAAGTGATTTGCCAGAAAAAACTAATCAATCTGTTATTATTGATGTGAGAGGTCAAAGTGTCTCAAGGGATGTGTTGAGAGACATTAAACAAAAGATAAATGAAAGAACAAAAGGCGTAGCAGAAATTATATTTAAAATGGATTAGAGGTGAAGTTTATATGGCTGTAGGTTTATTAGTAGATTGTTTTTACTACGAATTAGGGCATAGCGATTTTGTACATTCATTCTTTTCAACAATCTCATATCATTTGGAAAAAGAAGGATGGGGGACAAAATACCCATTATTGATGAATGAGTTATATAACGACAAATTAAATTGGGTTGATATCTCAGTTGCAAAATCTAATTTAATAGAAATTGAACAAGAACTTTCAAAATACTCGCCAGAACGTGTTGTATGGGATATTGATGACTTATCAAAAAAACCACCGTGGGGGGATAAAATCAGTCCAAAAGTAACAAGCTTAGCGGATTATTTTGCAACTGCTAACGGGAAGACGTTTTTTGAAGTGATTTGTAATGCTATGGATGTAGCAGAAGAAGATAAATGTGATATAAAAATTCAACAAATTTAATTATTGTAAAACCATGGGTATCTCTCTCATGTTTTTTTGGACTGAGTACACTCTTCACTCTTTAATCGGACAATGAAAATGTCTTATTTTAAGCCCAAAGAGATATTAATATTGAAAGGGAAAATAATCTATAGAGGAGAATCGTATAGAAGGGAATGGTTCCCATCTAAAAGTGCAGTTCAACGTGCTTACAGTTTTTCAAATCCATATAGTGTAACAGGAACTTGCATATTTTCTCAGTTTAATAGTTTCTCTTTATTTCATAGAGCTTGGACACTGTAGTTGGAGGGGAATTACTTTGACTCGTGAAGAATTGGTTGCATTTATAGAAGAAAACTCGGATATTGACGATTTTACTGGAGGTATCAATGAAACCGAAGTTATAAGACTTGAAGATGAACTCGGGGTTGTATTCCCGGAAAGTTATAAATGGTTCTTGAAATCTTATGGTTCGGGCGGGCTATTCGGAGTCGAAATACTAGGTTGTGGAAAATCACAAATTCCTTCAGTTATATCAAATACTGAAAGATTTCGAAAGCTGTGCTTACCCGAAGAATACGTCGTAATAGAAAACTGTGAAGAATTTGTTTATTGTCTTGATACCAGTTTTATTTCTAATAATGAATGCCCGATTATTTCTTGGGATAGGGTTGCCGGGTATAGTGGCAAGCGAGCGAACAATTTTCATGAGTTTCTGTCAAATAGGCTGCTCGAAGCAAAAGAGAATTGGGAAGAAGATTTTTAAAATGCCTTTATTTTCTTGATTGGCGTTTTGCTAGGAAGTGCGATTAAAAATATATTTAAAAAAGCACCGGCCTTCTCATTAAAATATTGAAAGGCCGGTGCTCTGTTGCGTATGCTTATCAGCTCGATTATAAGTGTTTAGATTGTTACATCGTCCCAACAGAACCCCCATCAATTAGTGATACATAAATCCGCTCATTTTCCAGCGGTTCGTTGGCTATCAGCTTGAGTAAATGCTCGGCAGCGAGGGTTCCCCATTTGCGTTTGGAATAATCAATGGTTGTCAGGCGCGGATCGGTATAATGTGACACCTCGATATTATCAAATCCGATGATATGAACATGTTCACCAACCCGATAATCCGTTTTTGATAAATAATTGTACATTCCGATCGCCATCTCGTCATTCAAACAAAAAACGGCGACGGGTTTGCTGTATTCTGCAATGATTTGCTGTGCAGCCCGCTCTCCCGCAGGTTTATTAAAATCGCCCTCGATTTCCTCATATTCAATATCTTGATAGCGCTCGACTGTTTGCCTGACAGCTTGCAGGCGTTGCTGCGAATCATAAGAAATATTGGGTCCCGTGACGGCATAAATCTTTCGATGCCCTTTATCAATGAAATGATCAATTGCTAAAGTAGCCCCGGCTTTATTATCAAGCAATATTTGATTGATATTGGGGTGATCCAGTTCCCTGTCTAAAACGACTAATTTATGGCCAAGGTCCGCATACTTAATCAACTCATCACTTGAAAAAGTAACATCAAGGATAATGGCACCATCAATCATTCTTTCAGGAAGAAAGCGGTGTGACTCTTTGCCGCTGCAGACAATTAACTCATACCCTCTGCTGGTCAGAGCTTCTTGCAAACCTTGCAGAAGCTGTCCATAAAAGGCTCCGCTATAATCAGTTAAAAACACGCCAATAATTTTTGTTTCCCGTTTTTTCAGTGATCGGGCTGCAGCATTTGGAATATAGTTTAGTTCTTTAGCAATTGCAAGAATCCTTGCTGATGTTTCTTCTGTCACCTTCGGGCTTCCGTTTAAGGCATACGACACGGTTGAGATCGAAACACCTGCTTGTTTCGCGATATCTTTAATACTAACCACGATACCTTCTCCTATCTTTACAAAAAACGTTTCTTTTATTATACCTTGTTTTTGGTATCTTCTAGTAGAATGTGTTATGCAAAACAATTTTAACAAAAAGGCGGCGAACATAACTGCTGCCAGCACTTTTTTTTACATGTAAATCTCGACTAGATTGGAATCAGCAGATAACTGCTGGTCGAGGATTTGTTTGCTAACCCGCACCCCGCTCTGACGGTAGCGGTTAGACACTTGGTCCGCGGTAACTGGACGCCCATTAATAACAATACTGCATATAGCATTGCCGCCAAGATGATAGACAAACGTAACGGGCCGGTCAAGAATTTTAAAATGAAACTTCAATCCATTTAAATTGGCCGGTAAAACCGGGTCAATGTGTAAGTCGCCTGCTGATAAGCGGATTCCTAAACAATTAGAAATCAGCTGGTTCATATAAATTCCCGGGCCGCTCGAATAAATACGCCAGCCGCCTTTCACCGGAACTGAACCAGCTCGCAATTCGTCAAAGCGGTCCTGCGCTTCATAGCGCGTCTTAAATTTCCCGTCGGAACTGCTGAAATAAGCGTTGCTTTGCCGCCGTTCTGCATTTGGCAAGACGTCTTGGATCCCGACTGGGTTAATCTTCTCGAGGCCTTTCCAAACCTCATCAACTTTGCCGAGTTTGGCCATTGCTTCGACGAAACGGATATGGGCATGCACGTATTGCAGTCCGATTTCACGGCCAAAATTCGCTGCTTGTTCGGCCCGTTTAAAATGGGTGCTGACTCCGCCATTATATTTAGCAGGGCGGTCCATCAACCTGACGCCATCGGCATGATAAAGCTTTTCCTTGATGACTTGATAATGTGCTTCCGCCTGTTCAGGTGTCAAAAGTTCACCAATCATGCTTCTTGTCATCGGAAGCAGCCGGTATTGGACACCTGTTTTTGAATCAGTTGGGTGCAGCATGAATTCTGCTTTGCCGGGCTCCTCCATGAACACAAAGCCTGGAATGACATCGCTCTGGAGAATGTAACGTTTGAAATCGGCTTCGATGCCTGAAGATAAAGCTTTGAGTTCAGCCGCGTCTTGTTTATCGACTTCTTCAAAAAGCTGTGCCAGCTGTTTGAGAACTTGATATGTCAACGCAACAGTCCAACTGCTGACCAAATACTTTTTCAATTGCGCATTGGCTGGTTGAAGCGTGTCATCCCAATCGCCATCGCCATACGATGATAACAATGTATCGTGGAGAAAATGCGCTTTAATGTAGTCGATTTCTTTCTTTGCATGCTCAAGAATGCTCGCTGTTTCTTCGGAAAACTCAAAGCTTCCGCGTTTTGTATAAGGGACTTTTTCTTCTAAAATGCTGTAGTCCCTTGTCACGGCAATATAATCACCGAGCAGTTTTAATGGCCAGACGATGATATCGCCATGGCTCTCCTCTTGCTGGATTTTGTAATACTGATCAAACATGAACCATTGCGGCCAGTTGCCGTCACTCTCATATTGGTGGGCATAAACGGTTTTGATAATATCACGGACAGCTTCATATTTTTGTGTCGCAAGAAAATACTCAGATGGTCCCTGGCACACATCGCGCGTTCCCCATGCTGCACCGCCATATTGCTCAAGGCCGTGAGGGACAGAGTAGTGGACAAGCATATTATGCGTATACCACCAGGCCAAATCATTCATTTTCTCAATTCCATCCTTATGCTCAAGGTGGAATCCGTTCATGACAGATTGATAGAACAACCGGTAGCGTTCAATTTCAGTGTCAGCTTCACGAACTACAAACGGTAAATCCTCACCATTCACTGCTCCTTGGACAATCATGGTCCATTCACTTGTTTCAGTTAAATCAAGTACGACAAGCGATGCAGAATGAGGAGGAAGATTCGCGGCAAACATTCGCTCATCTAAAAGGTTGATTTGCGCACCCTTTACCTGTAAACGATAGGTCAAGTCAGGATAGGTTTCTTTACTGTCTGAACCCGCACTTGCAGAAAAAGAAATCGTATTCCCGTCTTGTTCAATTCGGACTAGGGCGTCGTATTCATTGTTGTTCATCGAAACTTGATTTGTGACTAAATATCGGTATGATTTGCCGCTCGCAGAACGGACCTGCAAGTGCAATTCCGGCGAATCGACGACTGTAAAGCTGGTGATAATCAGTAAATCAGTTTCGGTTTTGTAAAACCAGCGTGCATAGTTAAATCCCATTTCAAACATCGACGGCAATGTTAATAAACGGTACACACCATCGACTTCGACATAAATGCGCTGGCCGGAGGTTTTCATAACATTCAGCGGATTGCGGGCGTTTGTCAGCATTTTATTAAAAGAAGTGTTGCCAATAACCAGCTGGGAATTAAAAATTCCATACACATAGGATGTCGAAGTAAGTACATTTTCTTTGTTGTCGATATTCTGGCCGGTCATCAAAATATGGCCGTGCGGACGTTCGACGAGCAGTTCTTTTTCTTTTAACACTACATGTTCATGTGTACCTGTAAAAAACGAGAGCAGAGTTGATTTGTCCCATTCTTCTTGATGACGGTTAGGAAAATACTTATTTATGTCTTCTTTTGTCATAGATGTTGTCTGTATAGGTGCTCCAAACACAGCAGAAATGGTTGATTTCTCTGCCAGTTGCCCAGTTGTTGTAGTTGCTGATTTGACCTGTTCCCAAACCTTTAAGATGGTTGATTCGTGTTCCAGAGAAATAATCGCGTTCGGATGATCCTCGTGAAATAGTCCATAAAAGACAAATCGCGCTGATCCTGCTAAATTTATCCGCTCTGATTGCAATGCTGTATAGGCAAATTCGTATTGATAGACCTCATTATCGAGAGAATCCTTCGTCAGGACTTCCGGTTGGTTCGTTTCCTTATAGGATAAACCAAAGAATTGAAAACCATCTGTAGAATAGCCAATTGTTTTCGTTAGCGCACCCTGCTGCAGATAAGGGAAAGCCCCTTGCTGCGGCTGGTTTTGCCGTGAGCAAACGACATATCCTTTTTCATGATCTTCAAAAATGCTGTAATCAATGTATTGCGACACGAAGGCTTCGTTTGAACGGATCGCTCCTTTTTCAGCCATTCCGAGATCCTGTCCATATATGACGTCCACTTCAGCATCCTGCCCCTCCACTGATACATCCCAGAACCAGATGCCTTGTTCAGCAAGGGTAAAAGTGACCTGATACTTAATATCGCTGACAAAACCTTCCCAAATGACTTGTGTTTCGCTATAGCGGACATTGCTGTCTGACTGAACACCAAGGAGCGGATAGGCTTTGATTCCCGATTCCTGATGAAGACGCAAATAAAGATTATTTAAGGCTCCATCGATTGGATTGGAGAGCCACTGGTTGATCATGATGTTTTTATGGGTTGCCTCATAAAGATCGCCACTAGTTAAAAAGGTGAAATTGTAGTGGCCTGCTTTAATCTGAAATTTAGCATTGTTCATTGGTTGTCATCTTCTTTCCTTTGTTTACTATTTTACTAGTTGAAACGGCAGCGCCTGGCCTTGTTGACTGTTGGGTCCAACGTATGCGATAAACGCCCCGGGATCACTTTTAAATTGTAAGTCGGAATGGTAATAACGAAGTTGTTCTTCTGTAATCGTAAACGTCACCTTTTTCGATTCACCTGGCTGTAACATAATCTTTTCAAAGGCTTTCAGCTCTTTTAAAGGGCGAACCACTTCACCGGCAAGGTCTTGTATATAAAGCTGGACAATTTCCTCACCAGCCATTTTTCCTGTATTGGTAACCTTAATAGTAAGGGATAAAGACTGTTCCAGATTGATAGAGTCTCCCGACAGCTTTGCTTCACTATAAGAGTAGGTAGTATAGCTTAAACCGAATCCAAACGGAAGAAGCGGTTGATTTGGTATATCTAAATACTGCGACACATAGCGCTCCTGTGCATCCGGTGCGTCTTTCGGGCGGCCGGTATTAAAATGGTTATAGTAAACCGGAACTTGTCCGACTGAAAAAGGGAAGGACATCGTTAATTTTCCGGATGGATTGACATCACCGAACAATAAGTCGGCAATCGCGGCTCCTCCTTCAGTGCCCGGATACCATGCTTCAAGGACTGCATCCACATGGTCTATCACACCGTGTAGATCAAGAGGACGTCCGTTAAACAACACGGCGACGGTCGGTTTGTGCAGTTGCTTTAGCTTTTTGACCAATTCAATTTGTACTTCGGGTAAACGAATATCGGCACGGCTACCAGCCTCCCCGCTCATCTCAGAGTCTTCCCCAAGCGCCAGGACAATTATATCCGCCTGACTTGCAATATCAAATGCTTCGTTTAATTGTTCCTCAGTTCCTGTGTCTATTCCGCAACCTTTTGCCGTTAGAAGTAACGAGGAGCCGGCTTTTTCTGTTAGTCCATCATACAGTTGGACGGCTTGTTCCTTTGAACCTAACCATGACCACGGTCCCAAAATATCTCCGCTTTGTGCAAACGGACCGATTACGGCGATTTTTCGGTCTTTTTGGAGCGGAAGCACACCATCATTTTTTAATAGCACACATGATTTTGCGGCCAGTTCCCTTGATGCTTGGCGATGCTGATGGCTCATAACAATTTCTTTTTCCAGGCTTTCATCAGCCGCCCTGTAAGGATGTTCAAATAAACCGAGTTTCGCTTTTAACCTTAAAATACGAAGGACGGCTTCATCAATAATAGTTTCATGAATATCTCCGTTTTCAACAAGCTCCCTTAAATGTTTAACGTAGCATGCCGTCATCATCTCAATATCAACACCGGCTTGTATGGCTTTATAGGCGGCTTCCGTTTCATCTGCGGCAACGCCGTGCGGAATCAGTTCTTTAACGGCGCCCCAGTCGGAAATCAGCACGCCACCAAATTTCCACTCATCCCGAAGTAAATCGCGCATCAGCCATTTGTTAGCGCTGGCAGGGATCCCATCGACGGTGTTAAACGCGGTCATCACCATTTCAACGCCTGCATCAAGAGCAGCCTTATATGCCGGTAAATATGATTCACGAAGCTGCCGCTCCGACATATTGACGGTATTATAATCGCGGCCGCCTTCTGGAGCACCGTAAGCAGCAAAGTGCTTAACACATGCGGCAACCCGGTTTTTGTCAGTTTCCAGATCTGATCCTTGAAAGCCACGCACAAATGCTTTCGCAAATTGACTGTTTAAATAAGGATCCTCTCCTGTTGATTCCATCACTCTTCCCCAGCGTGGATCGCGGACGAGGTCAACCATCGGTGCAAACGTTACATGCACTCCAGAGACAGCCGCCTCACGAGCGGCGATCTCAGCACTCTTTTCCGCAAGTCCTAAATCCCAGGAACAGCCGATTGCGAGAGGGACGGGAAAGATCGTTTTAAAGCCATGGACAACATCCGCCATAAATAATAGAGGAATGCCGAGCCGATTATTTTCTAAATGAGTTTTTTGAATGCTGATCACTTCTTCTGCCCCTGAAGCTCCCAGTACGGAGCCACTGTTGTGAACAATTTCTTCAGTAATACCCAATTCAACGATCGGGCCTGTTATTTGGCCTTTGTAGTTGGAACCTTGATAAAAGGGGGTGGCCAGCTGAATTAATTGGGCAATCTTTTCGTCTAACGTCATTTGCTGAATAAGAGAATTAAGTTGATTGTCGCGCATTTCAAACCTCCACTATTCTTTTCCAATAGATTTATAGAAACGTTTCGAATATAAGTATAGTTGGATTATAAGCGCTTTCTTTTTTGTAGTCAATGAAAAATAGAAACGTTTCGATTGGTATAAAATGATTTTAACTATCGTAGAAAAGGCATTTGAGGTAGAATTCTACAATTTTCGTTCTTAAAAAGTTCATATTTTTAAAAAAACCCTATTGAAAACGATTTCAACCTGTCTTATAATAACTCTATCGAAACGTTTCAATGAAAATGTCTACACAATGGCCAGTTTTTAAGATCAATAGAAACGTTATTAAAATCAACACGAATTATATTTTTTTCGTTGTTTTCGAAACGTTTCACTGAAGGGGAGGATTCACCTAGCTATGAATAAGTAATTCAAATTATGGATTTCTTAGGATACTGAAGACAGTTCTTGATTGATTTACATCGCTATTATTAAAATAAAGCGACAGCACAGAAAAAAGAGCTTTGATGAAAAAATTTAAAAATTCCACAATACGAGGGGATATTACCATGAAACCAAAGTTTATCAGTTTAAGAAAAAAGCTCATCACAGCAGCGATACTAGGTTCAGTTGTTATTTCCGGCGCCCTGGCTGGTTGTTCTTCCGATTCATCATCTTCAGACGATAAAGGCAAAACCACGATCAATGTGTGGGGAATGGGTGAGGAAGCAAAGTCGCTCCCGAAAATTGCTGATCAGTTTGAAAAAGAAAATCCGGATATTGAAGTTAAAGTACAGGCAATTCCATGGGACCAGGCCCACAATAAATTGCTGACAGCAGTAGCCTCGAAAAAAGGTCCGGACGTATTGCAAATGGGGACAAGCTGGATTCCTGAATTTGCTTCTGCCGGTGCCTTATTGGATTTAACACCGCATCTGGAAGAATATCCAGAATTAGCAGCGGATAATTTTTATGAAGGATCGGTTGAAACAACAAAATTTGAAGATAAAGTGGCCGGTGTTCCTTGGTATGTTGATACCCGTGTCCTTTACTACCGCACCGATTTATTGGAAGAGGCCGGCTACAGCGAAGCACCAAAGGCATGGGATGAGCTGCGCGCTGCTGCTAAAAAACTATCTGAACGCGGCGATAATAAATATGGCATCAGTCTTGATGCAAAAGAACAAAGCCTTGCATTCATGTTTGCCCGCCAGAACGGTTCCCAATTAATAGATGGAAATAAGCCGCTTTTCAATGAAGCTCCATTTGTCGAGAGTGTCGAATATTTAAATGGATTCTTTAAAGATGGCTCTGCCCCTGTTGATGATATTGGCCTGGATATCATTCAGGCATTCAAAGGAGACGGCATTTTTCCAATGTTTATAAGCGGTCCTTGGATGGTTAAATTAATCAACGACCAGGCGCCAGAGCTTGAAGGCAAGTGGGCAACAGCGGTCCTCCCTGCCAAAGAAAATAATACTTCAATGCTTGGCGGCTCTGATCTTTCTGTCTTTGAATATACGAAAAACAAAGATGCATCACTGAAGTTTCTAGCATACATGAGCCAACCAGAAACACAGGTTAAATGGCTTGAAATTACAAATTCACTTCCTGCGAATAAAGAAGCATGGAATAGTGAAGTTTTAGAGGGAAATGAGTATTACAAAGTATTTGGTGAGCAATTAGAAAATGCCCAGCCAATGCCTGTCATTGCATCGTTTGAAAAAATTGCCCAAACATTCTTAACCAGCTTTGAGAAAATCTATTGCGGTGGAGAAGATGTAAAAACCGAAATGGATGACTTTAATAAAAAAGCTGAAGAATTGTTAACTGAATAAACCTATTAATATATTGAACTAGCAGGGCTTCCCTGCTAGTTCAATATATTGACCAAGGCATAGAAGGAAGGGATTTTCCATGAATAGCAGCACCTCGAAAAAAACTCCATATTTCTTCGTTGCACCAGCCATTATCCTGTTGACGATGTTTTCAATTTTCCCAATCTTTGTTGCTTTAATTATCAGCTTCACGGACATTGATTTAGCAGGATTGGCTGACTGGTCGACGATTAGCTTTATCGGTTTAAAGAATTATCAAGATGTTGTCAGTGATCCGATCTTTTTAAAATCAATCTTTAATACACTGTTTTATGTTGTTTTTGGTGTACCACTCGTCATTATCTGTTCATTAGCGATTGCACTTCTGATTAATTTTGGAAAGGCCCGCATTTTCAAAGCCTTCCGCGTCGTTTTCTATATGCCATCGATTACAAACGTCGTTGCCGTTGCGGTTGTGTGGACGTATTTATACAACCCGCAACTCGGACTGTTTAATTATGTATTAAATCTAATGCATCTGCCATCCGTGCCGTGGCTGCAGGATCCAACGATGGCAAAGGTGTCATTGATCGCTCTTGCACTGTGGAGAGCAATTGGACTCAATATGATTATCTTTTTAGCGGCATTGCAAGGAATCCCGAAAACGTATTACGAAGCAGCGCAGCTCGATGGGGCCAATGGCTGGCAGCAATTGGCGAAGATTACGATCCCATTATTGCGTTATGCGATTTTCTTTGTGTCGATTACAACGATGATTGGCTGGCTGCAATTCTTCGAAGAACCATTTGTCATGACAAACGGAGGACCGCTTGACAGTACGACTTCTGTGGCGTTGTTTATCTATCGCAATGGTTTCCAATTCAGTAATTTTGGCTATGCTGCCGCTGGTTCATTTATCCTTTTCGTTGCGATCATTGTGATTACGCTGATCCAATTTAAATTCCAAAAGAAAAATACAGATTACTGATGGTAGAAGAGAGGTGAGACCTGTGAAAACAAATGTGCTGAACAAATCTGGATTTGACCCTGTGAAAAAGGCAAAAAGCCAGCAATGGCTCGTTGGTATCGTATTGGGAGCAGGCGGTATTCTCATTACAATCCCGTTTATCTGGATGATTTTATCCGCGTTTAAAACAGAAAGTGAAGTAATGCAAATCCCGCCGACCCTATGGCCTAACGAATTCACATTAGAAAACTTCCAGAACCTGTTTGAGAACATGAACTTTGCCGTTTATTTAAAAAATACGATTGTCGTCGTTCTTTGGTCGTTCGTCGGTTTGTTTTTAAATGCAATGGCTGGCTATGCCTTTGCAAAATTTCAATTCAAGGGCAAGGACAAACTGTTTTTTCTCGTTCTGGCCACGATGATGATACCGGGACAAGTTACGATGATCCCCGTTTATTTAATCCTGAATGAAATGCATTTGACCAACACGATGGCTGGCATTGTACTGCCAGGGCTTGTTGGAGCCTTTGGGATCTTCCTGTTCCGGCAGTTTATGTCAACGATTCCGGATGAATTGCTGGAAGCAGCCCGGCTGGATGGTGCGAGCGAGCTGCGGGTATTTTTACAGATCGTTTTGCCGATGTCTAAATCGATCATTGCCGTTCAAGGAATTCTAACCTTTATTGCAGGCTGGAACAGTTTCTTATGGCCGTTAATCATTGCGAATGATGAGAGCCTCTATACATTATCTGTCGGTTTGTCGCTTCTGAAAGGGCAGTACATTGGCAACTTTGCACTGCAAATGGCTGGTTCAACCTTTATGGTCGTTCCAATCATTATCATTTTTATCCTGTTCCAAAAACATATTATCGAAGGATATACCATTTCTGGTATGAAGTAAGTGCCTGGAACTCCAGTTTTTTGCTGGGGTTCTTTTTATGTGAAAAAATAGTAGTTTAGTAGTTTTTTTGTGAATGGATGTTTACGCTTACATTTTGAAATGATATGATGTTATAGAAACGTTTCGATTAATATCGAAAGGAGATTTAACATGACTAAAAAAAGCTATGTAATCATGGTAGTGGTAGGATTTTTGATATCCAGTTTATTAGTCTCACCAGCTGCCTTTGCGAAAGATAATCGACATAAAGAGTTTGATCGGCAACTGGAATCGATAGCCAAGAAAACTTACCGGTATTTTGAAGATTTCACTGATCCGGCAACAGGTCTAACTTTTGATGCCGTACGTTTTCAGGATGGAGAAAAGAATGCGGCCAAACACACCTCCCCAACGAATATCGGCATGTACTTGTTAAGCACAGTATCAGCTGAACAGATGGGAATCATCTCAAAAAAAGACGCAGTAGCTAAGATACAAACAACGTTAAACACTTTAGAGAAATTACCAAAGTGGAATGGCTTGTTCTATAACTGGTATAACACAGATGGGAGTTTAAAAACGGATTGGGGACAATTTATTTCCCAGGTAGACAACGGCTGGCTTTCTGCTGGTCTAATCGTTACCGGCGAAGCTTATCAAGAATTGGCTGATCAAACAAGCGTGCTTGTCGAGGCCATGAATTATACACCATTATACGATCCAAATGTCGGCCAATTCCGGGGCGGTTATTATGTAGACCGGGGCGAGCTCACCGGGCACCATTACGGCATGTTCTACACAGAACCTCGGGTCGCCAGCTATATTGCGATCGGCAAAGGCGATGTTCCGTCAGACCATTGGTGGAAATTGTACCGAACCCTCCCGGCAGAATGGGACTGGCAGGCACAAATTCCAACAGGGCCAACCGTCGAATACGATGGCGTTACTGTGTTTGAAGGACATTATCAGTACAAAGGAATAAACTATGTGCCAAGCTGGGGCGGCAGCATGTTTGAAGGGCTTATGCCAGGACTCGTATTAAAAGAAAAAGAGCTTGGCGCGAAAGCACTTGGTTTAAATAACAAGCGCCATGTGGAGCTTCAAATTGCTTACGCGAAAGAAAAGGGTTATCCTGCCTGGGGCTTTTCACCAGCTGCCACACCAGAAGGCTACAGTGAATTCGCAGCAACACCACTGGGTACATCCGGGTACAAGAATGATGGAACTGTTACCGCACACGCCACTTTCCTGGCACTTGAGTATGCTCCTAAAGAAGCATATAAAAATATCAAAGCATTAAAAGAACTAGATACGTATGGTAAATATGGCTTTTATGACTCTGTCAATGTCGTGACCGGGGATATTGCCAAAGCATATTTAGCTCTCGACCAGGGGATGATCATGGCATCAATAGCAAACTACGCACAAGATGGAGTCATTCGCGATTATTTCCACAGCAGTGAAATTGGCAGCAAGCCTGAGGAACTATTAAAGAAAGAAGAATTTTCGATTCAATAACAGAATTAAAGAGAGGGTGACCCAATTAAGGCCTGGGTACACCCTCTATTTTTTTAGAGATTTTTTATAAGACTAAATTGCTCTTAAATTGCAAGTGTTACAGATCCTAAAGGCAGGTTTCTATTATGATGATCTGTTATGTTTTACATTTTTATACAAATATATGCATATTTACAATCTTTTTAAATTTTTAAAAAATAGGATTGATATTTTTAAAGACCCAATGTAAAATAACTATAAGTTTCAAAATTCAGAATATTGGTTCGATTATCGAACCAGTAAGGTTGTGACGAAATGAGTTCGAAAACAGTTAGCAAAGCGTTAGATATTCTGGGTGTCTTTACGCATGAAACACCTTCCTGGGGTTTGAGAGAGCTGGCGAGGAATTTAGATATGAGCCATACCATTGTCCATCGTCTTCTTTCAACCTTTGAAGAAAAAGGATTTGTCTTTCGTAATCCAGATACGCATAAATATGAGCTCGGTATAAAATTTATCGAGCTAAGCAATGTGGTGGAAGAACAACTTAACCTTCCTGAAATCATTCAGCCGATTATGAAGAAAGCTGCTCTGGAAACCGGCGAAAGTGTTGTCTTTACTGTTCTTGATAATCAAGAGGGTGTTTATGTAAAGATCGTTGAGAGCGAACAGCAGGTAAGGTTTGCGGAATCGGTAGGAAGGAGGTCTCCCTTATATATCGGGGCATCTCATAAAGTAATCCTTGCCCATATGCCGATAGAAATTCAACACCAAGTTATCCAAGCAGGGATAGATAAACAGTCACAGCAAATCAAATCGCCAGAAGAATTTCTTGGGACACTAGCACTTATAAAGAAACGAGGCTGGTTCTATACTTCCGGTGAAACGTTTAATGATGTGGCAGCTGTATCTGTACCATTATTCGATAATAAACAACACATTCTCGGATCTTTATCGGTAGCAGGCCCAAGTTATCGATTATCACTTGAACAAGCTGAGAAGATTTTGCCAATTTTAGGGGGAACCCAAACAGAACTGCATGCCATTTTGAAAAAAGTATACTTTCCATCGAGAAGAAATTTATTGTCCTAAAAAATCTTCCTAAAGAAAGGTGGGAATTGTTTGGTGAAGATACTCGAGGTGGAGAATCTTGTTACAGGTTATAAAGGAAAAGATGGAGTACTAAAAGCCGTTGATGGCGTATCCTTCGATATAAACAGAGGGGAGACAGTCTGTATTGTAGGTGAATCTGGAAGCGGAAAAAGTGTTGCATCCATGAGTATCATGCGGCTCGTCGAATTTGAAAATGGCATTATTCTTGATGGAAGTATCAAATTTAATAATGAAGAGCTGAGAACAAAGAGTAATGATGAAATGAGAAAAATTCGCGGTTCGAAGATATCAATGATATTCCAGGAACCTTTAACCGCCCTTAACCCCGTCTTTACAATTGGCAAACAGATAGCCGAAGCGATTCGTTTTCATCATAAAGTCAGCAACAAGGATGCAATGGAGAGAGCTGAAGAACTTATCCGACTGGTCGGCATTTCAGAACCAAAGACTCGGTTAGAGCAGTATCCACATGAACTATCCGGTGGAATGAGATAAAGGGTGATGATCGCCATTGCTTTGGCCTCCGAACCTGAACTCCTTATCGCTGACGAACCAACAACCGCATTGGATGTCACGATTGAGGCGCAAATTTTAGAGCTTCTGCGCCAAATAAGGCAAGACCGAAATATGTCCATCATGTTAATTACCCACGATATAGGCGTAGCAGCCGAAATGTCAAATCGCATTATTATCATGTATGCTGGCAAGATCATGGAGATTGGCAATACTGTCGACATCTTCAATCAACCCTATCATCCTTACACTAAAGGTTTACTGGAATCCGTCCCAAAAATGGATGGTGAGCGTGGTGTTCCACTGCAATCGATCCAGGGTTCGATCCCAAGCATAAACGAAATCCCGGCAGGCTGTCGATTTTCACCGCGCTGCCCATATGCAACAGAAAAATGTTTTCAAGAACAGCCCCTTTTGGAATTCAAGAATAATAGGCAAGTAGCATGCTGGCATGTAGACCTGCTGATCAAAAATAAGGGAGGTGAGTTTATTGAATCATACTAGAAAAGAACAAGCTTTTGACAACTCAGAACCGCTTCTTCGAATTGTCAACCTGAAAAAGCATTTTACAATTAAAGGAGGTGGTTTGTTCAACAAATCGCACAGGGTTGTTCAGGCTGTCGATGATGTTTCTTTTGAGATTTACAAAGGAGAAACTTTAGGCCTAGTCGGGGAATCTGGCTGTGGAAAATCCACTCTCGGAAGAAACATTCTGCAGCTGCAAAAACCAACTGGGGGCGAGGTGTTTTTTAAAGATAAAAATATCTTAACCTGCACAAAACAGGAACTTAGGAAACTCCGTAAACAAATGCAAATTATCTACCAGGACCCATTTGGCTCGTTGAATCCCCGGTTCACGATTGGCCAAATAATCGGGGAAATGTACGAAATCCACGGTATTGCAACAGGTGATGAAAAAGAAAAAAGAGTAAAAGAGATGCTTGAGCTTGTTGGATTGGACTCAAGCCGTTATAACAGCTACCCTCACGAATTTTCCGGCGGACAGCGGCAACGGGTCGGAATCGCGAGAGCACTTTCATTAAACCCGGAGTTTGTTGTTGCTGATGAACCTGTTTCAGCGCTTGATGTCTCGGTTCAATCGCAGATCATCAACCTGCTAATGAAACTTAAGAAGGAACTGGGGCTAACGTTATTATTTATAGCGCACGGCCTAAACGTTGTCAGGCATATATCTGATCGAGTCGGTGTCATGTACCTTGGAAAGCTGGTCGAGCTTGCCGGGACAGATGATATTTTTGAGAGTCCCGCTCATCCCTACACAGCAGCGCTTCTATCTACTGTTCCGGAAGCTGACCCTCGTAATAAAAAGGAGCGGATCGTTTTAACCGGGGAAGTGCCATCCCCTGCGTCGCCACCATCCGGTTGCCGTTTTCGGACGAGATGCCCGCTTGCAACAGAACGATGTGCAATCGAACAACCACAACTAGTAGAAATCCGCAACAGCCACTTCGTTTCTTGTCATTACCCGTTAGAGAGAGGACAGTCGCTTAAAGAAGCAATCATGTCCAAGACAAATGAACAAGAGAAAATTTCTATTTGAAGAATTTTCAATATTCTGTAATTTTTTAATAACAAATAAAGGAGATTTGGATATGTCCCAAATACTAAAGCAAGCAAATAAAAAAATCTACGATGGATACAAATCGTTTCAATATTTGGAAGCCGGGATTGATTATAAAGATTATAAACTTTCCAGAGAAAATGATCGAGTAGAGCCGTACGTTTATCCGGTTACGGAAGAACAAGAGGAAAAAGTTCAGGCCATTTTAAATGAAGACCATATTGTTTCTATGCATGAACATACTTTTGTTATGCCGGAGGATTTGTCAGAGTTCTATGAATTTAGACGCCAGGGCAGGGACTGGACCGGATATGAAGCATTAAGCCAATCTGGCTTGGATGTCATTTTTGAAAACTTTATGGATGGTACGGCGATGATTACATCGATGGCAGGTTGGAAATGGTCGGATGTCATCCACGATATTGGGATTCGATTCAGTGACATTGCCCACCAGGATATGGTGATCAAAGCTGAGCGCATTTCGGATTTATACCGGGCAAAAAAAGAAGGGAAAATAGCCTTTGTCGCTGCATTGGAATCTTCAACAATGATAGAAAACGAGCTTGACAGACTTGATGTTTTATACGGACTCGGGATCCGGACAATGGGTATTGTCTATTCCGAAGCAAATCAGTTGGGCGCTGGATTAAGAGAGCCTAATGATGGAGGTTTAACTGTATTCGGGAAACAAGCTGTGAAGCGGATGAACAAATTGGGTATTACGATTGACGTTTCACATGCGGGTGATAAAACATCGTTAGACACAATTGAAGAAAGCGACAAACCGGTGACGATCAATCATGCAGGTGCCCGTGCACTTTGGGACACTAAACGGTTAAAGCCTGATGATGTTTTAATGGCTTGTGCAGAAAAGGGCGGTGTCATTGGGATTGAAGCAGCTCCACATTCGACTATCACTCATAACCATCCTGCACATAATATTGAATCTTTTATGGAGCATTTTGAATACACCGCTAATTTAGTCGGGATCGATCATGTCGCATTCGGTCCCGATACCCTGTTTGGAGATCATGTCGGTGTACATGATCTGTTATCCGGACAGCTTTCTATTAAAAGTGCGCAGATGCCAAATATGCAGAAGGTTGAATATGTAAAAGGATTGGAAAATCCGGCTGAGTGTTTTCCTAACATTTTGCGATGGCTTGTGAAACATGGTTACAGCCGCGAAGATATCCGCAAGGTGATCGGGGCAAATATTTTCCGGGTATTAGAAGCAACCTGGGCCAAATAATTTTTGTGGAGAAGGGAAGATAAAAAATGGAGCGAAGAAGATGGAAAACATTTTTGACCCTCTTGATTTCAGTATTGCTTCTTGCTGCATGCTCTTATGGCAGTGAGAGTTCCACTGCACCAAGTGGGAATGAGGAAGCAAAAGGCAGTGAACCAAAGAAAGGCGGAAAAGTTTCGATTCCGATTGTAGCAGATCCGACTTTTAATCCGTGGCATCCAAATGCCTACGCTGAATCAAATGTCGTCAACAGGGTTTTATTTTCGGGTTTAACACAGCCGGGAAAAGACCTGGTTCCGGCTCCTGATCTTGCCACTAGCTGGGAGACGACAGAGGACGAACTTGTCTGGACTTTCAAACTAAGAGATGATGTGCTCTGGCATGATGGTGAAAAATTTACAGCCGAAGATGTTGCCTTTACTTTTAATGAAATTGTCTTAAACAAGAATCTGGGAGCAAACAATGCTTCCTACTTTCAAAAGCTTGAAAAGGTGGAAGTAGTGGATGAACATACGGTCAAATTCCATATGACAAGTCCGGTAGCTGCGTTACCAGCCTATTTAAGCTTTAACACCGAGATTATTCCAAAGCATATTTTTGAAGGAGTGGATCCCTGGGATTTAACGTCCTTTAATAAGTCAAAGCCGATTGGCACCGGTGCATTTAAGTTAAAAAGCTACACATCCGGCCAAAAAGTGGTACTGGAACGGAACGACGATTTCTATGGAGAAAAAGCGCTGCTTGATGAAGTCGAGTACAAGGTGCTTCCAGATGCGAATACCCACGTTGCCCAGCTATTGAGTGGGGAACTATCAATCTTTGCTTTAGAAGATACTTCAGCTATTGAGAGAATCGAAAAGTCTGAAGGAGTCATTGTCAGCGGCAGGGAAACACCGCGTTTCTTCTGGCTAATGTTGAACCAGAATCTTGAACAGTTTCAGGATAAGCGGGTAAGGCAAGCTATTGCCCATGCCATTGACCGTCAGAACATCATCGATACGGTATTAAAAGGGTATGGAACAATCGCCAATGCCGGGATTGCTCCAGCGTTAAAAGAATATTATACAGATGATGTTCCGCGTTTTGATTATGAGCCTGAACGCGCAAAGGAACTGCTTGCTGAAGCAGGCTGGACAGACACAAATGGTGATGGGATTGTCGAGAAGGACGGCAAACCATTCGAAATTGAATTTGAAATTGGGATTCAGGGAGATCTTGAAGCTATCTCGCAATTGGTGCAACAATATCTCGGTAAAGTAGGTCTTGACGTCAATTTAAAAACAATGGAATGGAATTCAATGGTGCAGAAGGTTGTTGTAAAACGTGATTACGAAATGAGTTTAAACTGGTGGAGATATCCGGCAGATCCTGACCTTTCTGCTTATATGCACTCAGCCAGTATTGAAAAAGGATTTAATTTACCAGCATTCAAAAATGCTGAACTGGACCGCTTGCTTGAAGAGGGTGCACAAACGAGTGATATTGAACAAAGGAAAAAGAGTTATATAGAAGCTCAAAAACTAATGGCAGAAGAGTTGCCATATGTTTTCCTCTGGTATCCGCAAGAGGCTCTTGTGCAGGTTAAAAAACTTAAAGGCGTTCCAAACCTTGGTTTTGGCGATTCACTTCATTATATTCATGAATGGTATTTAGAGGAGTAAGGATTGTAGAAGTGCGCAATAAAAAAAGCGCACTTCTCTCCAAGCTTTTTTCGAAAGGAGGAGATCATATGCCACGTTTTTTACTTCATCGATTGAGCCAGAGCATTATTCTGCTATTGATTGTAACACTCATAACATTCTTTCTTATCAACCTTGCTCCAGGCGGACCTGCGGCAACGATGCGCATGGAAGCATCCCCGGAAGAACGTGAAGCGATGGAAGAACGATTGGGTCTCGACCAGCCGGTTTATATTCGCTACCTTACCTGGATTAAAGATGCTGCCCGGGGAGACCTTGGCGTTTCTTTCACATCAAGTGAACCTGTCATTCAGCGTATTGCGGACCGTCTGCCCTATACGATTGAGCTCACCTTTTTTACGATCTTTTTTTCAGTGACGATTGGCATCGTGCTGGGAGTTATTTCTGCGATTAAGCGTGGTAGGGCCCAGGATCATGTGATTAATTTTTTTAGTGTAATCGGATTATCGTTGCCGGCATTCTGGCTCGGATTAATGCTGATCCTGTTTTTTTCGATCAAACTTGGCTGGTTGCCATCATCGGGTGTCGGGCCAAGAGGATCTGAGTTTGATTTATGGGGTTGGATCGCCCATCTAATCATGCCTGTACTCATCTTAACGACAACGGTACTCCCTAATATTGTACGTTTTACCCGATCCTCGATGCTTGAGGTCATATCGCAAAACTACATTCGGACAGCCCGGGCAAAGGGAGCAAAAGAGTCTGTTGTTCTATACGTTCATGCACTGCGCAATGCGTTAATCCCGGTTGTCACGATCATCGGTGTCCTAATCCCCCGACTCTTGAGCGGCGCGGTTATTACCGAAGCCATTTTTGGGTGGACCGGGATTGGCACTTTAGTCATTGAGGCAGCAAAAGGAAGAGATTACCCGCTCGTGATGGGAGTGACGGTTGTCATCACGATCATCGTCGTGATCAGCAATTTGCTGGTTGATCTTGTGTACTCACGGATTGATCCAAGAGTTAAAAACGTATCCGCATAGGGAGGTGAGATTGAATGGAGACATCCACCAATATCCAATATCAAAGCAAGCTCGCAGCAAAATCAAAGAAACAGAAAGTGACCATTTTAAATAGGCTAAGCCAAAACAAAGTCGCCTATTTTTCTTTATGGTTCCTGTTCATCATTCATCTCATCGTGTTTCTTGGACCGTTGTTTTGGCCACTAACACCTGAGGAATTAACGCAATCAGGAGCATTGGCGAGTTGGACGCTGCAGCACCCTTTTGGTACGGATGATTTAAGCCGCGATGTTTTTTCAAGAATGCTTCATGGAGGAAGAGTCACTTTACTGGTTGGCTTGGCTTCGATGTTATGTTCGTTGTTGATCGGTACTTCGATCGGAGCTTGTGCAGGGTTCTTTGGCAAAGCGGTTGAGGCGGTTCTAATGCGGTTAACGGAAGCAATGATGGCCATTCCAAACTTTTTCTTTGTGTTGGTTGCATTGACTGTCCTTGGAACAAGCCCGCTGATGGTCGTAATTGTCATCGCTTTATCAGGCTGGATGGAAATTGCCAGGGTCGTATATGGAGAAACCTTAAGGTGGAAAGAATATGAGTTTGTCGAGGCCGCCAATGCTTCGGGTGCAAAATCATCCCGGATTTTGCTCAAATATATCATTCCGCAAATTGTCCCTTCGATTATTGTCTCGGGAACTTTAACAATTGCTTGGGCGATATTAACCGAAAGTGCGATTAGTTACTTAGGTTTAGGAATCCAGCCGCCAACGCCAACGTGGGGGAATATGCTGCAGAACTCCCAGCAATATATATGGACTGCTCCAATATTGGGGATTTTACCGGGAGCAGCGATCACTGTTGTTGTGCTTGCTTACAATTTTTTAGGGGATGGCTTGCGGGATGCACTTGATCCGCGGTATGTAAAAAAATGAAGTAAAGGAGAATGAAGATGTTCATCACCATCAACGATAATAGGATTTACTACGAAGTCCATGGAAAGCAGGACGGCGAGACAATTTTTTTCATTCACGGTGCTCCCGGATTGGGAGATTGCCGCGGTGATATCAAGGCTTTTTCTGCTCTTGGTGACCAATATCGGCTTGTATTTATGGATATGCGCGGATCGGGACGATCAGAGGGAAAACCACCATTTACTCATGAACAGTGGACCAGTGATATTGAGGCAATGAGAAAGGAATTGGTTGGGGGGCCAATTAAAATACTTGGTGGGTCATATGGTGGATTTCTAACATTAGAGTATGTACTTCGCTATCCGGAACACGTTACCCACGTCCTGCTGCGTGATACGGCTGCAAATAGTGAATTTGATCAGTTGTCGGTCGACCGTGCTTTGGAAAGTAATTTGCCGGGAATAACCGAAGACGGAATTCGCCGTCTCTTCGATGGAAAAGTAGGTTCAAATGAAGAGCTCAAGGCAATGTTCGCAGCGATTCAGCCTCTTTATACGGTCATTGTCGATGCAGAGGCGATCAAGAAAAGAATAAAGTCTATTTATTATCGCTATGAGACTCATAACTTTGCATTTCGCTATAACAAAGCCGATTTCGACATAGTCGCTGATCTAAATAAAATCTCAGTTCCAACCCTCGTTACAGTCGGCAGGCATGACTGGATTACACCTGTAGAATGTTCTGAACTGATTGCAAAAACTATCCCTAATTCAAAGTTAGTCATTTTTGAAAACAGCGGTCACTCTCCGCAATTAGAAGAAAATGAAGAATACCTCAATCTAGTGCGCCATTTTCTTGCGAAACAAAGTTTAAATGTATAATTATGTCTTTCATTTTTAAAAAGACTGCCCGAACATGGTCTTTGAAAAAATCGTTTCATAGAGATGATAGGAGGAGGTATAACATGACAAAGAAAATCCGTATCGCAGCAGTAGGAGATATTGCTTTTCTTTTTAAGCCGGAAACGGACATCTGGAAAGGGATGTGGGATGAGGCGGACATTAGAATAGCCAATCTGGAAGCTCCGATTGTTGAGAATCCCGGACCGCCAGCTGATAAGTTGATTCGGATGAAGCAGCCGCCTGATGCAGCAACGTGGTTGAAGGACTTAAATGTAACGGCAGTATCGCTTGCCAACAATCATATGCTCGACTGGGGGAAAGAAGGCCTGGAGCAAACGTGTGAATTTCTCGATAGGGCCATGATTGGCCATACCGGTGCGGGCAAAAACTTGGAGGAAGCAAGCAAGCCTTACATTTTCCAGGTTGATGGCCATAAGATCGGATTTATTTCCTGGTCTTCGACAGTACCTCCTGGATTCCAAGCTCTAAACAACCGGCCGGGAATTGCAAGTGTCCGCGTCAAAAGTTCATTTCAGGTAGATTCCAGTATTCTCGATGAGCAGCCAGGTACACCGCCCTGGGTACAAACCGAGCCAGTTGAAGATGATTTAAAATTACTGGAAGAGTCAATAGCTTTCCTGCGTAAAGAGACAGACTTTGTGATCCTGGCTTTGCATTGGGGTGTTCCTCCACAATGGAGTTCACTTCCGCAAGACCCGATTGCAGAGTATCAAAAGGTAATGGCTGAACGGGTTGTAGACGCTGGTGTAGATGTGATATTGGGCCATCACTCACATGCACCTTACGGCATTGAAACATATAAACCAAATTCTAATGTAGAAAAAGAGGTACCTGTTCTTTACAGTCTTGGTAACTATATTTTTCACCCAGAGCATTCTCCCCATGGTTTTGATCAGTCTACTTTTCATGTACCCTATGCTCCTTCCTTATTACCGGAAAATATTCAAAGCTGTTTAGCAGAACTAATCTTGGAATCGGAACCGGATAGCAACCACCTATCACTGAAGCAAGTGATCATGCATCCGGCCATGTTAGATGAAATCGGTGAACCAGTAGAAGGGACGCTTGAACAAAGACAAAAGGTCTCTGAAAGACTACAACAATTTTCAAAAAAACGCGGAACAGAAACTAAATTAGTGAACCAAACAGTAGTGTTGGAGGTCAACAGCACTGTCGCTCCGTATTCAAAATAGGTAATGTTTTTCTTTTAAAAAAGGAGGGGTCCGTATGTCCGAAAATTTTGTATTGAAAAATGTTGTCCATGAAAAGGGAACAATTCCCGAAAAAATGAAGGCTGTTGTGATTCGGGAGCATGGAGGTCCAGAAGTACTTAAGATCGAGCAAATCAATACACCAAAACCCGGGCTTAATGAAGTGTTAATCAAAGTGGAAGCGACAGCCTTAAACCATCTAGATGTCTTCGCCCGGGAAGGCCTGAAGGGACCGGGAGTTCCGCAAATCACATTACCCCATATTTCCGGGGTGGATATTGTTGGAACAGTGGCACAATACGGCCCGAGTTCGTCAGATCGTGCCTCATGCCCAAAGACAGGAGATCGGGTCCTTATTAATCCGTCCTTTGGTTGTGGTGAATGTCGCTATTGCAGAGATGGCGAACCAAGCATGTGCCCCAATTATAAAATTATTGGAGAACATCTATGGGGAGGGCTGGCAGAATATGTTGTCGCACCCGCTAAAAATATAATCCCAATCCCTGAACATATATCATCGGAAATGGCTGCAGCTGTTCCTGCCGTTTATACAACAGCATGGAGAGGAGTCATAACGGTAGGGCAGGTAAAACCGTCAGACCGCGTCTTGGTGATTGGTGCGTCGGGAGGTCTTGGTTCAGCGCAACTGGATATTGCCGTTGCAGCAGGAGCCACTGTATGTGGAATTGCCGGAAGTGAAGAGAAACGGCAGAAAGGTTTTGAAATGGGAGCTGCAACGATGTTTGATTCCCATGGAAACTGGCAAGACGAAGTAATGAAATGGACAGATGGTCAGGGTGTTGACATAGTCTTTGATTCAGTAGGTGCCCCTACGATTCGCAAAAGCCTTAACTGCTTGAAAATGCGCGGTAAACTAGTTCTCTCCGGAGCTACAGCCGGAGACTTCCCCGAGATTAGCATCCGCGAAATCTATCAATGGCACCGCCAGGTTTTAGGAGCACCAATGGGTAATTGGGAAGACTTCCTGCAAGTAACGGATTATGTGTGGCTAGGGAAGCTTAAACCTCAAGTACATGCCGTTTACCCTTTGGCTAAAATTGCAGAAGCACAGATCGAATTGGATAAACGCAAACATTTCGGAAAAATAGTCATAAAGGTAGCTGAATAACGTCATTTAAAACTTTAAAAATCAAAGCCAGGAGCGATAGTCGACGACTATCGCTCCTGTTTATCTGTGTTGCGGTACTTTTGGCAGCAGAGCACTAAATATTCCTGCCACAACCAGCAACACAAAAGCAATCATAAACGATAACTGATAGCTATTTGTTTGGTCGAACAAGAGCCCGGGAATAAACGAGCCTAAAGCAGCTCCCAGCTGGTGGCTCATAAATAGCCATCCTGTTAGCAAGCCGACAGATTGGTCTTTAAAGTAGTCCGACAACAGTTTAATCGTTGGTGGTACGGTTGCGAAATCTACCAACCCAAAGGAAATTGAAAAGACAAACAACAAAACGGGATAGTCGAGAAACAGCTTCAAAAGTCCGGGATCACTCGAAAATATCATCAGGAAAACGATCGTGGCAGCACGGGTAAAATAAAGGAATGCCAGGATTTTTTTGTTGCTCCAGCGATCGGCGAGAATTCCGGAAACCAGCGTTCCGAAAATATTAAAAGCAGCCAACGTGCTGACAGCAGCGCCCGTCACTGCAGGAGTGAACCCGCAAAACTGAGTAAATGGAATGAGATGTGTATCCATTAAACCGGAGGTTGTGACTCCACAAATGAAAAAAGGGATTAGTAGAAACCAAAATTTCCGGTTTGCCAGATTAGGTTTACTTACAGGCTTATGCTCTGCCGTGCTCGAACCGACGTTGATCGTATTTTCAGATCCCAACGCGGTTAACCCTGCTTTGGATGGTTCAGACTTTAGGAAAATCGCAAGAATTGGACAGATAACGAGGATCAGGAACACACCTAAAATCATGACCGTCCACTTCCAGCCGTGAGCGTCAATTAAAAGTAATGAACTGGGGACGATCACCATTTGTCCAGCGCCAAAGCCCGCTTCAACCAATCCTAATGCTAACCCTTGCTTTTTCAAAAACCACTTCGTCACAGCAACGGAAGCTGTTACCCCTGAAGCTCCGCCAAAACCGAGAGAAGCGATAATTCCGTACAAAACAAATAACTGCCAAACAGAAGTGACAAAGAAGCTTAACAGAGTCGAGGCACCTACAATAAACGTACTGATAACAAAAACTTTTCTGACTCCAAGTTTGTCAATCAGCCTCCCAACGATAGGCTGAGAAACCGCGAAGACTAGAAAACTAACAAACGATATCGCTGACACAGTACCCCGATTGGTAGAGAAGTAATCTTCCCATGACGCCATAAAAGCCCCAAACGAAAAGCGAACTCCTTGAGCGGCTAACACACCAATAAAGGAAACCGCCAGGATGATCCAGGCATAATGTATTTTTTTACCCATCCGAAAATTCCTCTCCGTATCTATCAGTTTTTTTATGATAACCCATTCACAGCCAATCAGTAAAATTGAAAATAACAATTAATTGTTCAATTTAGACAATTGTATTTGTCATGTCGGGTTAGGAAACATAGAAAAGCAGTGAGTTTTCAATCAACTCACTGCTTTTCAAATAATCATTATCTTAATAAAAATTTCTGCCCTTAGTTTCTGCATGATGAACGCGATCGACAAACTTAGAAATAATCACGAAACAGATTCGGTATTCCGGATCAAAGAATAAATGAAATGGGCAACTCCGTCTTCATCATTCGAAAGGGTCACCTCATCACAAACATCTTTAATTTGTTGATGGGCGTTCCCCATTGCCGCACTTCTGCCTGCAATTTTGAACATCGATAAATCATTGAAGCTGTCGCCTACAGCGGCTGTATCTTTTAACGGGATATTTAATTTACTGGCGAGAATTTTAAGGGCAATCCCCTTCGATGCATCAGTATGTTCCAATTCGAAATTATGTTTGGCAGAGGACACAAGCGTCAAGTCCTGCAAAGACTCGAATTGTGCCCACCCTCTTTTCAGCTTCTCCAAATCAAACGAAAAGGCAAGGATATTATAGATATCTATGTTTGACTCAAAAAGATCCTTGTATGATGTGATAGAAGAAAATCCTGTTTGGCTGAATTGTTTCTTGGCGGCATCCTCGAGCACCTCGGCATTTATATCAGGGTTTGCGGAAAGAGCTCTGTCCATTTCGATTGCCATAAGCTCCCGTCCGTTATGTGGCGTAAAAATAGCATCATTACTGAAAACTTCATAATAGAATTCTTCTTGTTCAAGCCAATTCAGAATATAGACTGCATCATCTTTGTTAATTGGTACAGAATGAAGGAGCTTCCTGTCGGGTTGATGGATCGTTGCTCCATTAGCACCGATGATCCAGGTTTTTACACCAGTATCCTTAAAGATGGTTTGGACATCAAAATGGGCGCGCCCTGTAGCAATCACCACTTCGATCCCCTTTGATTGTGCGTATTTAATCGATTCCAAATTCTTTTCGCTAACCCGGTTTTCTTCATTCAACAAAGTACCATCCAAATCGACAGCAATTAATTTGACCATTTTAGTCATCTCCCTCTATGTCTTCATCAGGCGTTAAAAGTTCAACATTGTATTTGCTTAATAATTCCCTAAAGGGCTTAGGCGGGGTTTTATCGGTAATTAACAAATCAATATCTTCAAGTCCAGCAAACCTGTAAAAATCGGTGATCCCCAGTTTTGTATGGTCGGCTAACACAATAACCTGGTCAGCTTGTTGCATCATTTTCCGTTTTACTCCCCCATCTTCTTCATGGGCGATGGTTAAGCCTTTTTCCGAAATGCCTACAACACCGATGAATGCTTTATCAACATGGTATTCCGAGAGTTTTTCCAGCACTGAGGCCCCGTAAAGAAAGCGATGCTCCTTGTGCAGTTTTCCGCCCAGCAGTTGGATGTTTACTTTTGACTTGGATGACAGCACTTCTGCCTGGTTAATGGAATTGGTTATGATCGTACAATCAATGTGTCCAAGATGTTCAGCACAGGCCTGCACAGTCGTTGAGGCATCCAGTATCACCCGGTCATGGGGATAAATTAAGGAGGCTGCTTTTTGACCGATCACATGTTTTTCTTCAGACACCATTTTAAGGCGGCTGGAATAGTTCTTTATTGCATGATTCGATGTGGGCAAAATAGCTCCGCCACGAGTGCGTACAATTGCCTTTTCTTCTTCAAGCTTGACAATATCCCTTCTTGCAGTATCTCGCGAAACCTGGAAGAGGGAGCAAATTTGTTCAACAGAGATTCTTTTGTTCGCTTTTAGGAATTGCAAAATGGCCAATAAGCGTTCCTCTTGGTACAAAAAAAGACCCACCTGCCTTTGTTTAAGTATTTATAAGTAATTATATACTATAATATTAAGTAAATCCAATTAGTGATAAGTAATCGTAAGTGAAAATCAAAGTATTCGGTGCGAATAGATGGTTCGCATAAAGATGAGATTTTAAACGGAAAACTATTAAAATCAAATCAGCTTCATCCGGAAATGATATATAATGGTGCTTGGGAGGTGAAATAAATGGAAGATAAAAGACTAGAAAAAATCGAAGAAATGCTCACAAATTTAATCACGATGGTAGGAGGAGTGCGTTCAGAGCAACAAAGTATGAGAGAAGACCAAGCTTCCATGAGATCGGAATTTGTCCTCATGAGAGAAGATCAAGCTTCCATGAGATCGGAATTTGTCCTCATGAGAGAAGATCAAGCTGCTATGAAAACCGAAATAACCGCTATTAAAGAAGGTCAAGCTGCTATCAGGACTGAAATGGATGGCCGTCATCGGGAGATAATGGTTAAACTGAATGAAATGAAAGCTGATCAGGATTATACCTGGCAGATTGCAGTTGGCAACCAAAGAGAAATTGTCAAATTGAAGACTCAATTCAAATCGTAGCTGTGATATTCTATCACAATTGGTAAGATAAACATTTGAATTTATGTTTTGCTGTTTGCGGACAGGAATTTCTGAGATAAGCAAAAGATCCCTTGTACACTACACTACCAACTTCGACTGAAAGTATTTCCTCATTTATATTACATCCACGTCTATTCAAATTTTTAATAGGTGCTTGCCCCCTGCTGCGTTAATGCTATAAATCAGTGGGGGTCAGGCCCCTTTTTTTGATTTTTTATCTTGATCACAACAAAACTTCTTGTGGTTTTGTGTGAATATGTGTTATTTATAAAATATAACATTGACAAAAAGTTGGTGAAAATATTTGTTAGTGCATGACCGTCACGAAAAAATCATAGAACTGTTAGGTAAAAATAAATCGTTAAAAGTATCTTCGGTCACTAGCATGTTTGGCGTTTCTACTGAAACTGTTCGTAGAGATTTGGAGTATTTAGAGAAGGAAGGGTATTTACGGCGGGTGCGTGGCGGGGCTGTATTGGATGATGTAAACAGTAAAGAAATGAACTTTACTTTTCGAGAAACGAAGAACATCGACGAAAAGAGGGAAATTGCTGAAATTGCGAAACGTTACGTATCAGAAGGGCAATCGATTGCATTAGACGTTAGTACAACAAACACGGAATTTGCTAAGGCGTTAAAGGGGGAGTTTCAACGTCTTACAGTATTAACTAATTCTTTAGTTATTGCAAACGAATTGGCTGAGATGCCTCATTACACTATTATTATGCCCGGGGGCGTCCTTCGGAATGAAGAATTATGCATGGTAGGGCATATGGCAGGGGAGTTCTTTAAAGGCTTTCATATTGATACATTCTTTATGAGTATAAGCGGTATCTCCTTAACAGAAGGATTGACAGATTACGGAATTGGAGAATACCAGGTGAAAATGAAGATGCTCGAGAGCTCTAGAAACTGTATTGTTTTAGCAGACAGCAGCAAATTTGATGTTGCTTCTCTCTTAAAGGTTTGTCATTTTGATCGAATCGACCGTATCATTTCCGATTCGAAGTTAACAAATAAGATATTTCAAAAGTATGCAAAAGAAGGAATTGAAATTGTAAATAAATAAAATGCGTCATTTTCCAGAGAGGAAAAGTTCATGAAACTTTTCCTCTCTTTTTTTTGTTAACAGTTGTAAAAATGAGGAAATGATTGTTTTTTACATATAAATCACAATAATTTACTGTCTATTAATAATTAATTAACAATATTTGTGTACTATTGTGGAGAAATGAGTGAAAATGTGATAAAAAATGATGATTTGTTGAATTTAGGAGGTGCGTTAGTTGCTGAAGAGTAAATATAAACAAATTCTTACAATCTTACTTTTTATGTTGCCTGCTCTTATACTTTTACTGTTATTTTGGTTTATTCCAATGGCAGTATCACTATTTATTAGTTTTACGGACTGGGATTACATAAGTCCAACATTGTCATTTGTCGGGTTAGAAAACTATAGCAGTTTGTTTACAGACAAAGAATTTTACAAGGTACTTTTAAATACCCTGTCCTTTGTGGTATTTACAGTAGTACCAATAATGGCAATTGGACTAGGACTAGCTTTAGCACTAAATAAAAAGGTAGCAGGAAGTACAGTTTACAAAGCAATTTTATTTTCGCCCTGGGTAACTCCGATGGTGGCGGTATCCATTGTTTGGTCATGGATTTTCCAACCGGAAGTCGGACTTCTCAACTTTCTTCTTTCCGCATTGGGACTACCAAAAATAGATTGGCTTGGAAGTTCAACATGGGCTATGCCCGCAGTAATTATTGTAACGGTGTGGAAGGGGATCGGTTGGGTGATGATTTTCTATTTAGAAGCACTGCAGCGCGTACCTGTTGATTTGTATGAGTCAGCATCAATCGATGGGGCGCCAAGGTGGAGAAGATTTCGTCATATAACCCTTCCAATGATTTCTCCAACCACGTTCTTTTTATTGATTGTGACTACAATTGATGCGTTACAAGCCTATGACCAGATTCAAGTATTAACTCAAGGCGGTCCGGCAGGGAGTACAAGAACGCTGCTTTATATGTACTATCAGCTGGCATTTGAACAGTTCAATATGGGGCAAGCAACAGCGGTTGCAACGCTATTAGTACTGATAACTGCTTTATTGTCAGCAATTCAGTTCTTGACTTCTAAACGTTGGGTTCATTACTAAAAAAGAGAAAGCAGGTGACAAAGTTGGACGAGGTTGTTGTTGTGGCAAAAGAAGAGTCTCCTAAACTTCAGATAAGAGAAGCACTTACATTTTCAAAAATGATGAAAAAAACAGTACGTCATATTTTATTAATCTTATTCAGTGTGATGACGGCATTCCCGTTTTTGTGGATGCTGGTAAGTGCTATCAAAACAACTGACGAAATCTGGAAGTTCCCGCCTTCGTTTTGGCCTGCGAAACCACAGTGGCAAAATTTTATAGAGGCCTGGAACAGCGCTCCTTTTGGATTGTATATGTTCAACAGTATGTTTACTGCAACTGCGATTGTGTTGTTTCAAATTATTAGCGCAGCTATGATGGCCTATGCTTTTACTCAATTTCGATTTAAAGGCCAAAAGATGCTCTTTGCTCTTATTTTAGCGGTGTATATGCTGCCTGCTGCGGCAACGTATGTTCCGAGTTATGTGATTTTATCAAAACTGAATATGCTTGACAGCTATCAAGGCATGATTATTTCAAACGCAGTCAGCGTTTTCGGTATCTTTTTTATCAGACAAGCATTTTTACAAGTACCTGCAGAAATGGTTGAAGCGGCAAAGGTGGACGGAGCGAGTCATTGGACCGTTCTTTGGAAGGTTTTATTTCCAATGACAAAGTCGTCTTTTTTAACATTTAGCTTAATAAGCTTTGTTCAAATGTTTAATAACTATCTCTGGCCTTCGTTAATTTTAAAAAGCCAGGATAAATTTTTGATTACGATTGGACTTCGCCAATTCTTCATTGAAGGCGGGGCATATGGAATTAAGTGGCCTTTAGTTATGGCGGCAAATGTATTCGCGGTTGCTCCGCTTCTGCTACTGTTCTTTGTAGCACAAAAATGGTTCATCAAAGGTATTAATGATCGCGGTGTAAAAGGTTAAAGACGATAAACGGAGGATGAGAAGCATGAAAAAAAGTTTTTTGAAAAAATCGGTACTCGCTTGCGCAGCAGGAGTCATGTCTTTATCTCTATTAGCAGGATGCAAGGATAAAGAGGCAACAAACAGCAATGGTCCGGTTGAAATTGAATTTTGGTACGGACTTGGCGGCAAATTAGGCGATAACATGAAACAAAAAATTGATGATTTTAACAAATCTCAGAATGAAGTAGTAGTTAAGGGAATCGCCCAAGCGGATTATACGGAAACGTATCAAAAGCTGCAGGCAGCAAGTGCTTCAGGTGAAACACCTGCAGTCGCTTTATTGGAACATGCAACTGCAAATACTTTAGCAAATAAACAAGTATTAGCTCCGCTGGAGTCTTTCATTGAGAAAGATAAGGAATCTAGCGTAGAAGATTTTATACCTACATTTTTAGATTTAGGAAAAGCAAATGATAAACAATACGCATTACCGGCTTATGGCACAACACAAGTACTTTATTATCGAAAGGACATGCTTGAAAAAGCAGGGATTGATCCTTCTGCTTTGAATACCTGGGAATCGTTAGGGGACGCGGCTAAAAAGCTGAAGGAAGAACAAGGAGTTTTCGGCTGGGAACCAATGTGGGGAAGTCTTAACTTAATTGATGCTTCGTTGAGTGCTGGAGGAAAAATCTTAAGTAACGATGGCAAAGAAGTGATGATCGATTCAGAGGAATGGGTGAACACATGGGAGTTTTTCCGCAAAACCATTCACGAAGATAAAACAATGCGCATTCACCACGGTGGACAAGGCTGGGAATATTGGTATAAGACAATTGATGATGTGATGCAGGATCGTGCAGCCGGTTATACAGGCTCAAGCGGGGATCAGGGAGACTTGGACTTTACTAAAATTGCAGCTTATCCGCAGCCAGGCTGGGAAGACCATCAAGCAGCTCCACAGGCAGACGCACAAATGCTGGTTATTCCTGCAAAAGCGTCAAGCGAACAACAAGAAGCAGCATATAAATGGATGAAATACTTCACAAGCTCTGAAGTTACTGCAGATTGGTCTATGAAAACAGGCTACATCGCCGTGCGTCAATCAGCTACAGAAGTTCCGGCGTATAAAGAGTTTTCACAAAAAAATCCACAAATCCTTGTTCCGCTAGAACAAGCACAGCATGCAACACCAGGTTTTATTGACCCGACAGGCGGAAAGATTTTAGATGCTCTTTCAAAAGCCGCAGATAAAGTAGAAATTGAAAACATTCCTGCAACACAAGCGCTAAAAGAAGCGAAAGAGGAAGCACAGAAGGCATTAGATGAGGCTGGTAAATAATGATTACCACAACACATCAGTTTAAACAAAAAATAAGTAATGAATCTCAGCTCCCTATCTTTTATCATCATTTTACTCTTACAGAAAAAATGAATTGGATTCATTTTGAAGTCGAAACAAGCAGAGCCTGCTGGTTTAGCATGCTTTTATTTGACCCGCATGGAGTTCTGCGTTTGCAATATATGTACGGGAAATCACCTAAAGACGTTATGCTGCATCAAGATGCTCGTCATTCAAGTGCAGCAACACTGCCTGGACCGCTGCCTTTAGGAGAATGGACATTAGAAGTATATGTAACAGACAAACCGACAAGTAACATAGTAAAAAAAGAATTGGATTATCAAATTGTGTGCGAAGCGGGCAGTCAAGAGCTGCCTGTCAAAACAGAAGATATTGTACCGTTTGGGGCTCATAAGTGGGCTGAGTATGATCCTAATGGTCTTGTATTAAATTCATATAATTGGGATGAAGCCATCAATAAGGAAGAAAGATGGTATAAAGGAGATTTTCATACCCATACGATTTTATCTGATGGCAGCATGACACAAGAAGCCAATCTGAAAATGGCTAAACAACAGCAGCTTGATTTCTTTGTAGCTACGGACCATAACATTATCTCCACGTCATGGGCCGAGGGACAACCATTAGTGATTCCGGGAGTCGAAATCACATCTACAAAAGGTCATTGGAACGCTTTAGGAGTAAAAAAATGGGTTGATTATCGCCCAAACAGGAAAGATGGCGGATTAGAAACCGAGCAAGGGATAACTAACATTTTGAAAGAAGCAAACCAATCAGGTGCTCTTTGCTCAATGAATCACCCTTTTCTTGTTCCATGGCAGTGGCAAATGGAGCATACACCGCTTTCAGTGATTGATAGCATAGAAATATGGAATGATCCCACTTTCCGGGCGAATGTCCAGGCAACAGAAAAAGCTCTTCTATTTTGGTCTCATATCTGGAACGAAGGGTATACGATTACAGGAATTGGTGGTTCAGATTCTCACTTGCTGCCAGATGATAGCTATGAGCAGGACGGAGAGCCTTCCTTAATAGGAGATCCTGGAACATATGTATGGGCAGAATGTTTATCCGCTTCTGCGATTTTGGAAAATGTTAAAAAAGGACATGTCTATGTATCCCGTGGCCCTGTTATTGATTTCTCGGCTCAAGTGGGAGAGACCTATTATAAAATCGGTGAAGAATTAACAGCTGCGATGGACCAAAACGGAAATAAAGCGTTTTGTAAGATCACTTTACAATACGATACAGAAGATATGATGGTCCACTGGATTGAAGACGGGAAAAAGGTTCACGAAGAAAGGGGCCTTTCATCCAGCTATGAAGTAAACTGGGAAGATAAATCTTACCATTGGCTGCGGATAGAAATCCGCTCAATTGATGGGAATCTGTTGGCTTTTACGAATCCTGTTTATTACGGAAGAAAAGAGCCGGCCGTTCAGACATGGGGAGAGCTCATGCAACACGCAGGGGGACCTGATTTTGAAGATTAAAGGTATTTTATTTGACAAAGATGGTACTTTATTAAAATTCGGATCCATTTGGAATAAAGTAATTGATGACGTAATCGATAATTTACTTGAGATGATCGGTGAAACATGTAATTTAAATCTAAGGAAACAGTTATCTATTTCGATAGGTTTAAGAGACGGACAAGTTGATGAGAAGGGGCATTTGGCAAGCGGGACTTCTTTGGATATTGCCAATGCTTTTCAAGCAGTGCTTCCTAAGGATATACCATTCTTGCATCAGTGGCTCTCAAAGCATCTATTAGAAAAGACGAAAAAATCTATCGAGTATGTACAGCCTGTATGTGATCTATCTCTCACATTTTCAGCACTAAAGGAAAAAGGAATCGTAATAGGAATTGCTACAGCAGATGACTATGAAACTACTACTCTTTGTTTAGAACATTTAGGCATTAGAAACGAAGTGCAATTTCTGGGCACAGCTGATTTATATGAGAAAAAGCCAGGTTCTCAAGTGGTGGAAAAATTTTGCGAAAAGTTTGGGTTTAAGACAGAAGAAGTCGCTGTCGTCGGAGATACAGTGATTGATTTGCAAACAGCCAAAAACAGCAACGCAGGCTATGGAATAGCCGTACTTTCAGGTGTTGGTTCTGAAGGAGAACTGCAAAAACTCGCTGATTTTGTCATCCCGAATGTTGAGCACCTTATTAATAAAAATGATAAGTTCATTTGGGATTAAAGGGAAATGTTAGAGTAGACGATAGCTCTTTCACTGTGTAATATTCAGAAGAATTATGAGAAATTTGAATCAGGTTGCTTTTACTGATTCTCTTTTTTCGTTAATTGAGTGAATTTCATAAAAGCATTCTTTAACTGAAAAACGAACGGTTATTTATAATTAAGACAGTATTATTCGTTTCCTACGGCATACTCCTGTTAATTTAGACAATTTCATTCGTTTTTCGGTTTTGCTTGTTACATTGTGAAATTTACTCAATTAATTATAAAAACTCTTGAAATGATTTGTTTAGATATGTTGAAAACCTCTTGCTTTTAAAAAATAAGACTCCGCTTTGAGGTTTTTTTTCACTTAAACGGAGTCTACAATTAGTTAATCCAGCATTAACTGAACCCTTTTTCTGTACTTCCCTTCTGGCGGCCAAACGGACAGGTCAAACGGGAAGTCGGAACCTGGAACAACGCGGTCTTCGCCGACTGTTTTCACTAAAAAGTCAAGGCTGTCCTGATTCCACAGTACGGTATCATACCAGAAACGACTCAAGTATTCGGATGGAGGCGCTTTCAATTTGTTGGAAACGAGTGGCCATTGTTCGTATCCTTTGTTGAGTCTGCCGATTTGATAGGGAAGAAAGCCTCCGCCGTGGGCAAACAGGATTTTTACATTCGGGTACTGATCGATTAGTCCGCTTAGCAAAATATCTGTCGCACACACAGTTGTTTCCCATGGTACTCCGATCAGATTGGGCATCATTCGTCTTTTTAAGCGGGGGTCATCACATAGCAACGGATGGATGAACAGGATCGCGTTCAATCGATTTGCTTCCTCAAAAAGCGGTGTGAAAAAGTCATCCGACAGCATATGACCGGCATGACCAGGCCCGATGATCGCCCCTTTCAGTCCGAGATTCATCGCTTGATGCAGTATTTGCGCTGCTTTCCCGGGCTCATTAAGCGGAACTGTTCCGAGTGCGGATATTCTTTCAGGTTCTGATTGTGACGACCAGCGAGCTAAAGCGTGATTATATACAATTGCAATATCAGTTGTGATTTCCACAGGGAAATCATACATAAACAGCTGGGGGACCGGCGAGACAAGTGAATGAAGTACGCCTGCTTTTTCTTGCTCTGCCAGGAAAAGTTGATCGTCTATAAATAATTTCTTTAATTCGAATCCCCATTTTTCGTTAACTACTAAAAAATCTTCTTTATTTTCAGCTTCCTTTACCCATTTTGCATTGACCAATTCCTGATTGTCTTTTAGCCATGTTAGAACATCTTCCGGGATGAAATGAGTGTGGAAATCATGCATGGCAATCCGCCTCCATTTTCTATAAATCTAGCAAATGATACTTATTTCCAATAGCCCATTCTCGTTGAAATTTCCTTGCCTGCGCTGACAACCTTTTTCGCAAGTCCCTGCACTTTGTGCTGCTGGATTCTTTGCTTTGGCCCGACGACAGATATGGCGGCAATCACCCTGCCTTTATAATCGTAAACCGGTGCGGCAATTGAATTTACGCCTTCGAGAAACTCTTCGAGGCTGAAAGCAAAGCCGTTTTCTTTTATATGTTTTAAGTGGGTGCGTAACTTTTGCGGATCTGTGATTGTGTTTTTAGTAAACTGTTGTAAGCCTTTATTCATAACGGCTTCAATCGTATCCTCATTTGAGTAAGCAAGCAGTACTTTGCCTGAACTTGTGCAGTATAGAGGATTTCTTCTGCCGACATGGGTTAAAAATCTGACTGGATGGTTGCATTCTACTTTTTGCAAGTAAATCACTTCTAAGTGATCCATTACAGAAATGTGGGCAGTTTCACCAATGCTTTCAACAAGTTTGTTCAAAATCGGCTGTGACTCGCGGTATACGTCCATGTTACTATTGACGATACCGCTTAACGAAAGAATTGACAGTCCCAAGCGATACTTTTTTGTTTCCGGGTCTTTATAAACAAAGCCTTCACTGGCGAGGGTTGCCATCGTCCTGCTGACCGTGCTTTTATTTAGGCCAAGGGCTGTTGATAGGTCACTTATTTTCTTTTCAGGCTCATCCATTGTGAAGCTCCGTAAAATACGGAGGGCATTTTTCACGGATGAAAGGTGGCTTTCCTCTTCTTTTTTCAGCGCCAACATAATTCCTCCTTCTAATCCAGTTTCATTATCCACAACAATTTTATTTCAGTTGCTATGTAGTCGAAAATATAACAAAAAAATTTCAGTTTGAAAAGAGAATATTTTAAAAATTTAAAAAACAATCTGCTGAAAAGCTTGAATTCATGCGGTGTTACGCTGGAAAAATTAAATTCAATAAAAATATCTCCTGTTTCATATAGAGCAACGATCGCATTGTAGGCGAAAAAAGGAAGTGTTATCATAATATTGTGAAAATAATCAAAATTATGGAGGCCTGACATCATGCAAGTAGAAACAAGAGTACGAGCTATTAATTGTTTGCATTTTATTAACGGAAGATTTGTAGAATCACAGAATCAAAAATCATTTGAAAATATTAATCCTGCTACAGAAGAAGTATTGGGAACGGTTGCCGAAGGCGGCAAAGCAGAAGTGGATTATGCAGTCGCAGCTGCGAGGAGAGCATTGAACGGTCCGTGGAAAAATACAACTCTAGTAGAGCGCTCAAAAATTCTTCGTCGCATTGGTGATCTGATCCTTGAAAGGCAGGAAGAACTCGCTCATTTGGAGTCGTTGGATACTGGCAAACCATTTTCGCTCGCAAATAAGATTGATGTTCCCCGAGCGGCTTTTAATTTTCATTTCTTCGCCGATTATATTACGTCGATTGGCACGGATGCGTACCAGCAGGACGACCAGGCAATCCACTATGCATACCGCCGTCCTGTTGGTGTCGTTGGAATCATCAAGCCGTGGAACCTGCCTTTATTGCTGCTTACCTGGAAATTAGCTCCGTGCTTAGGAATGGGGAACACTGCAGTCATTAAGCCAGCGGAATGGACACCGATGACCGCAACTGTACTCATGGAAATCTGTAAAGAGGCAGGCGTACCGGATGGAGTCGTCAATCTTGTCCACGGATTCGGGCCAAATTCTGCAGGCGGGGCGATTTCCGAACATCCTGATATTGACGCGATTTCATTCATCGGCGAACCGGGAACAGGTTCTGCGATCATGAAATCGGCGGCAGATTCTTTGAAAAAACTATCATATGAATTGGGTGGGAAAAATCCGAACATTATTTTTGCCGATTCCGATTTGGATGAAGTGATTGAAACAACGATCAAATCGAGTTTCATCAATCAAGGCGAAGTTTGCCTGTGCGGTTCCCGCATTTACGTAGAACGTCCTGCCTATGAAGACTTTCTTGAAAAGTTCACGGCCAAAGTAAAAGAGTTAAAAGTAGGCCAGCCGCTTGATGATGATACAAATGTAGGCGCATTAATCAGCAAAGAACATTATGATCGTGTCAATAGTTATATCGATATCGCCCGCAATGACGGTGCGACCATCCTGACTGGCGGAAAGCGGCCGGAAGGATTCACAAAAGGGTATTTTCTTGAGCCGACAATTATTACCGGATTGGATCGGAATTCACGCTGTGTCCGTGAAGAGATTTTTGGGCCGGTTGTTACCGTAACGCCGTTTGATATGGAGGAAGAAGTAATCATGCAGGCGAATGATACACACTTCGGCCTCAGTGCGACAATCTGGACAAATGACTTGAAGCGTGCCCACCGCGTTGCGCACCAAATTGAAGCGGGGATTATTTGGGTCAATACATGGTTCTTGCGTGACTTGAGAACACCTTTTGGAGGTATGAAACATAGCGGCATTGGCAGGACCGGTGGTATGCACAGTATCGATTTTTACTCTGAACTATCCAACATCACCATTAAATTATAGGAGAAGGGAGTCAGATCATTGGCCAGTAAAACAAATCAATTTGCCGGTCAGCTGGCAGAAGCAGAAATAAACAAAACGGGAATCACTCCGCTCACTTCGCAGGATCCGGAGCTCACCATTACAGAAGCCTATCATATCCAACTTGAAAACATTCAAAAAAAAGTTGCACAAGGCAATCGGATTGTCGGTAAAAAAATTGGACTGACGTCCGTAGCGATGCAGAAGCTGCTTGGCGTTGATGAACCCGATTATGGACATTTATTGGACAGTATGGCGGTGGAACATCAAGGCACCATTTCGATTGAACAGGTGCTGCAGCCTAAAGTGGAGGCGGAAATCGCCTTTATTTTAAAAAAAGAACTAACAGGACCCAATGTCACAACCCTTGATGTCCTCCAGGCAACAGACTATATCGTTCCGGCTCTGGAAATTGTCGACAGCCGGATTAAAGATTGGAAGATTAAGCTTCCGGACACAATTGCTGATAATGCTTCATCCGGTTTCTATGTGCTTGGTGGCAAGCCAACCAAGATAGAAGCAGTGGATCTTAAATTGATTGGCATGGTGTTGACGAAAAATGGTGATATCGTCAATACCGGTGTCGGAGCAGCTGCACTTGGGAACCCGGCCACTTGTGTAGCTTGGTTAGCAAATCGTTTAGCCGATTTTGACATTCCGCTTCGTGCGGGCGAAGTGATTTTATCAGGTGCGCTGTCCGCGGCAGTCGAAGCCAGGGCAGGAGATCGGTTTACAGCAAGGTTTGCCCACATTGGTGAAGTTACAGTGAATTTTTAAACAAAAGGAAAGGGGTGCCCTTATGAGCAGAGTAAAAGTGGCAGTGCTTGGATCGGGAAATATTGGAACCGATTTAATGTTAAAGCTCGGGAGGTCAGAGCAGCTTGAACTGACAACCGTTATCGGAATTGATACTGATTCGGATGGATTGAAAAAGGCAAGGGAATTAGGATACGAAACAGTCGATACTGGGATTAAAGGATTTTTGGAAAGGCCGGATCTTGCCGAGATCGTTTTTGATGCGACCTCGGCGAAGGCGCATATCAGGCATGCGAAATTACTGAGGGAAGCGGGCAAGCAGGTACTTGATTTAACGCCTGCGGCAGTTGGTCCTTTTGTCGTGCCGTCCGTCAATATCAATGAACATTTGAACGCGGATAATATCAACTTGATTACCTGCGGGGGGCAGGCGACGATTCCGATCGTCCATGCCATAGATCGGGTCCAAGCGGTCGAATATGCCGAAATTGTTGCAACGATTTCGAGCAAAAGTGCCGGGCCCGGTACGAGGGCCAATATCGACGAATTCACGCAAACTACGGCCCGTGGCATTGAAAAAATTGGCGGCGCTAAAAAAGGCAAGGCGATCATCATTCTGAACCCGGCGGAGCCACCGATTATCATGAGAGACACTGTTCACGTGCTGGTCGAAGGTGTTGACGTGAATGAAGCGGCTATCAGCGCATCGATAAGGGAAATGGAAAAACAAGTACAGTCATATGTTCCTGGATACAGATTAAGGCAAGAGCCGATTTTTGATGGCAACCGAGTTACTGTTTTTATTGAAGTGGAAGGTGCCGGGGATTACCTTCCGAAGTATTCAGGCAACCTCGATATCATGACAGCTGCATCAGTAAAGGTTGCAGAGGAATGGGCGAAGCACAGGATTTCACAGGCGGTTGTTCAAGGAAGGGGATGAGCGGAAATATGGACTCAACGAGAGACGTAATCATTACCGAAGTTGCGTTAAGGGATGGCAGCCATGCGGTCGGCCACCAATTCACAGTCGATCAAGTTACAAAAGTGGCGAAAGCTCTGGATGAGGCAAATGTGCCTTATATCGAAGTCACCCATGGAGATGGTTTGGGCGGTTCTTCTTTACAATACGGCCTATCTTTGACCAACGAAATGGAGTTAATCGAAGCCGCAGCATCATCAGTTAAGAGGGCAAAAATTTCTGTATTGCTTTTGCCGGGAATCGGCACAATGCCTGAGTTAAAGGAAGCGGCCCGATTGGGGGCTAAAATGGCGCGGGTCGCCACGCATGTGACCGAAGCCGATGTCGCCCCGCAGCATATTGCGTTAGCTAAGGACCTCGGGCTTGAGACGGTCGGATTTTTAATGATGTCACATATGGCGCCAACAGCAAAGCTTGTTGAACAAGCGAAATTAATGGAGAGCTATGGAGCGGATACAGTCTATGTTGTGGACTCGGCCGGAGCCCTTTTGCCTCATGAAGTGAAGGAACGAATCAGGGCACTTAAAAATAGTTTATCGGTTCAGATCGGATTCCACGGACACAACAATCTGTCTTTAGCTATGGCAAACTCCCTGGCGGCGATCGAAGAAGGGGCAACGAGAATCGACGGCAGCATTCGCTGCCTGGGAGCCGGAGCCGGCAACACACAAACAGAAGTGTTGGTGACCGTTCTCGAAAAGCTGGGAATTAACACAGGAATTGATATTTACAAGATGATGGATATTGCCGAAGATTTAGTGGCACCAATTTTAGAAAAACCGCAGGAAATCACAAAAGACAGTCTCGTTCTTGGCTATGCAGGAGTCTATTCAAGCTTTTTATTGCATGCGCAACGGGCGGCGAAAAGGTTTGGCATTGACTCTCGTGATGTTTTAATCGAGCTCGGTAAACAAAATGTCGTCGGCGGCCAGGAAGACATGATCGTCGATGTTGCGGCAGAGATCTCGAGAAAAAAGCTTGGCGTTCGTGTGTAAAGAGGAGGAAAAAGTATGATCAATGCGGAATACAAGGATATAGCCAAATATTTAGAGGCAGCCGAAACAGACAAACGGGAAGTTGAAAAAGTTACCGCAAGACTGAAGCCCGATCTGACGGTGGAGGAAGGCTATCTCGTTCAAGAGGAAATCGTTAACATAAAATTAGAACAGGGAAAACGAATCATCGGCCCGAAAATGGGCTTAACAAGCGAAGCAAAAATGAAGCAAATGAATGTCAACGAACCGATCTATGGTTATGTATTTGATTACATGCTGATCGATAACGGCGGAAAGGTTCGTTTGAATGAGTTAATACATCCCAAAGTGGAAGCGGAAATTGCTTTTATGATTGGTGAAGATATTGAAGGGCCTGGTGTAACAGGAGCCGATGTCCTTGCTAAAACGGATTACGTCATACCAGCACTTGAAATTATCGACAGCCGCTATGAAAATTTTAATTTCACTTTGCCTGATGTCATCGCCGACAATGCGTCCACTTCAAGGGTCGTATTCGGAACATCGCCGAAGAAACCAGGGCAGTTTGAATTGGATTTAGTCGGAGCGGTCCTTTCAATCAATGGCGAATTAAAGGAGTTGGGAGCCGGCGCGGCCGTCCTCGGCCATCCTGCTGAATCGATTGCAATGCTTGCAAACATGCTGTCCCGAAAAGGAGAAAAAGTGCGCAAAGGCGATGTGATTTTATCAGGAGCGATAACAGGCGCTGTGATGCTGCAAAACGGTGACGTTGTCAGCGGAAAATTTGATGGACTAGGGGAAGTTTCTTTCACCGTCATCGAATAGATAAAGAAGGGGGAAGGATTGGATGCCGATTATTAATATTCAGATCCAGGAAGGGCGACCAAGAGAGAAAATCTCCGAAATCATTGAGAATGTGACAAACACTGTTTCCGAAACATTGGATGCGCCAAAAGAAAATATCAGGGTATTAGTAACCGAAATTCCCAAAACACACTGGGGAAAAGCTGGAAAGCCAATGTCAGAGCAATAGCTGACAACCTTCAAGGCTTCAATACAATATCAAAATGGCTGATTATGCCAACTGTGAAAAAAATTAGCTTCATCTTTTTTTGTTGATTATTGTAAGCGTTTGCTTCTATCGATATTTATTTAAACGGGAGGTTATTATGACGATTGAGTTAAGCATGCTGGTGCCCCATGTTCCTAGTATTTGTCACGAAGACCAGGTTCCTGAGTTTCAAAAGGATATGGTTTCCGCCATGAAAGATGTTTCTAAAGAAATTTACAGGTTGAAGCCGGATGCGATTGTGCTTGTTTCTTGCCACTGGCCATCGACTTTCTTCCATTACGTTGACTGCACACCGGAGCATAATGGTATTTTAACAGCTATCGAAGCCCCCGACCTGATCAAGGATGTTCCTTATCATTACCCGGGCGATCCAGACCTTGCCGACGAATTGGTCAAAGCCGGGCAGGATGCCGGCCTTCAAGTCCAGGGAGTGAATGATCCTTATTATGTTTGGGATTACGGCAGTGTCGTACCATTGCGCTATCTTGTGCCACAGGAGGATATTCCCGTTATCAATTTATCGGTGACATTAGCTGCGAGTCTTGAGGAAACGTATAAATGGGGGCAAGTGATTGCCAAGGTTTTACGGAAAAGTGACAAAAAGATCGTTTTCGTTTCAAGCGGAGCCTTATCACATAATTTAGTTCGCGGGAGACATAACAAGCCGACCGTAGCCGAACATGCCCTCGATAAGCAGTTCGTTGAATTCGTGATGAACAAGGATTATCAAGCTGCGTATAACATGCTTCCGCAGTATGCCGGAATGGCGAAAGTGGAATCAGGAGGGCGCCATCTTGCCATGTTATTCAGCATGATTGAGGAAGGCTCCGAACCGGTTTATTTAGCTGACGGGCAATCATCAGGCAGCTGGAATGCGCTGATCACATTTGCCAAAAGCGCACTTGTCACTGTAGAAACCCAGGAAGAGAGCGTACTTGCCAAATGATGAAAACACAGGTTGGCATCATCGGGGCCGGCCCAGCCGGTCTTCTTCTTTCACATCTTTTACATTTACAGGGCATTGACTCGATTGTCCTCGAACATCGTTCTCGTCAAGACATCGAAGCCACGATCCGAGCAGGAGTGCTAGAACAGGGAACTATGGATGTTTTGAAAGCAGCGGGTGTTGGTGAACGAATGGCAAGGGAAGGACAGGTCCACAAAGGCATTGAATTGCAGTTCAATGGGAAAAGGCATCGGATCGACTTTTTTGGGCTGACTGGTGGCAAAAGCATCAACGTTTACGCTCAACATGAAGTAATCAAGGATTTGATTGATGCGCGAATCAAGGCAGGCGGAAAAATCTATTTCAGTGTCCGTAATGTCAGTCTTCATGACATTGATACTGCGTCTCCAAAGATCCATTTTATTATGGAAGGGGAGACGCACGAAATTGAAAGTGATTTTATTGCAGGATGCGACGGTTTTCACGGTCCGAGCCGGCGAACTATTCCGGACAGTATACGGAGCGAAAAACAAAAGGTATACCCGTTTGGCTGGCTCGGCATTCTCGCCAAAACTCCTCCAGCAAACCCTGAATTAATCTATGCACATCACGAACGTGGCTTCGCTTTGCTCAGTACCCGTTCACCAGAAATACAGCGTCACTATCTGCAAGTGGATGCAAAAGACGACATCGCGAACTGGTCCGATGATCGGATTTGGACAGAGCTGCATGCCAGGGTCGATACTGGAGATTGGAAATTGGTAGACGGTCCGATTTTCCAAAAGAACATAGTTGCAATGAGGAGTTTCGTCTGTGAAACGATGCAACACGGGCGATTGTTCCTGGCCGGGGATGCAGCCCATATCGTTCCGCCAACTGGGGCGAAAGGTCTAAATCTCGCTGTAGCAGACATTCTCGTACTATCACGTGGGTTGAGTGAATTTTTCCATGAGGGCAAACAGGAAATTCTGGGCTGCTATTCAGAAATCTGCTTGGGCAGAGTCTGGAAGGCACAGCGGTTTTCGTCGTGGATGACAACCACTTTACATCGGAACTTTAATCATAACCCATTCGAATACGGCATCCAGCTGGCAGAACTGGAGTATGTAACCTCTTCCTCTGCGGCAGCCACCTCACTCGCAGAAAACTATGTGGGTTTGCCATTTGAAATGCCATTTATGCCATTGCAGACTGGAGCGATTATATAATTCTTTACTGCATCCTAAAGCGCAGCATTCGCTTTGTAGGGATGCATTTTTTTATTGCAGGAAAGTGATTATAAAGATCAAACGCTGCTCCTTTAGTTAATTTTAAAAAATTAAAAAAATTTTAAATTGTTGCATATAGTGGAACACTACGATTGTGCGGTTTCTATAAAGCTACTATTATCATTGTAAGAATACCAATCTACGAAGGAGAAGGTGTTGCAAAGATCCATTTATTGCAGTTTTATGTATACGCTTACAATTTTAGGTGATCGTAATGTCTTATGTGCTTTGAATAAAAATGGAATGGAGTGTTAATATGCGTACTATAAACCCATCAGAAGTTGTCGCTGCCAGTAAATTTAACCGCTTTCATTTGCTTATCTATCTCTGGTGTTTCTATGCCATTATGTTTGATGGTTTTGACATTGCCATGTACGGAGTTAGTTTGCCGTGGTTAATGGAAGAATGGAGCCTTACGCCCGTTCAGGCCGGGGCTGTGGGCAGCTATTCTCTAGTCGGCATGATGATTGGTGCATTTGTATTTGGTCCGCTTGCGGATAAAGTTGGAAAGAAAAGGGTATTGGCGATTTGTATGGTCCTTTTCAGTATTTTTACATTAGCTGCAGGCCTGGCACCGAACCCTACATTTTTTACCGTTATGCGGTTTATTGCCGCACTTGGAATGGGCGGATTAATGCCAATGGTCATCTCTCTCATGACCGAATATTCTCCTAAAAGAAACAGGGCACTTATCGTTGCGACTATGTATTGCGGCTATTCGGTCGGAGGGATTCTTGCGAACCTTATCGGCATGTATCTGGTTCCAGAGACAGACTGGCGAATTATTTACTGGATTGGAGTCATACCATTTCTGACATTGCCGTTCTATTTTAAATTTTTCCCAGAATCTCTGTCTTATAAAGTTGGGAAAAATCAAGCTAAGGAGCTTTCCTTGGTACTAAATCGGATTGACCCAGCTGGACATTATAAAGAAAGTGATTCTTTCCAGTATTCAAGTGGACAAAAAGCTTTCAAAGGATCGACTGTCAAAAAACTGTTTGAAAACAAGCGGACGGCAAGCACCCTCGCTATTTGGCTGGCTGTTTTCAGTTGTCTCCTGATGGTCTATGGATTGAATACCTGGCTTCCTAAAATTATGCAGCAATCCGGGTATGGCCTGACCTCAAGTTTATCTTTTAACCTCGTGCTGTGCTTCGGGCAGGTGCTGGGTTCCTTAGTGGGAGGCTACCTGGCTGAAAAGATTGGTCATAAAAAAGTTCTGATCAGTCTATATGCTTTAGGTGCCATATGTTTTGTTTCATTGAGTTTAACTTCTAATTTATTCCTTCTATATATATTGATCATGATCGGTGGAGCATGTACGGTAGGTAATATGAACCTGACAAATCCATATATAGCGGAATACTACCCACCGGAAGCACGTGCAACTGGAATGGGCTGGGCATTGGGATTTGGACGGATTGGGGCAATTTTGGCTCCTACTCTCATTGCTTTTATCCTGGCTGCAGGGATTGCTCCGCAGAATGCTTTCATTGCTTTTGCGATTCCAAGCATTGTCGGAGCTGTAGCCCTCTTGCTGGTTAAAGAGAAGTATGGCAGCTTTGATAAACTCCAGGAAGAGCGGTCGGAAATTAAAATAAAGGCCCCTGTGAACGTTTAATGTGATTATTTTTACTATAATGCTTAAACGCCTTGTTTACTTGATGGAGCAATATAAACTCTGGAATCTATGCAAGGCGGTTGGCGTTTTATAGGAGAAGGAGGCATCGTGCGATGATTAGAAAGACATTGGATGAAAAAGCATTTCATATTTTAGAAGATAAAATGAAGGAAGGGTTATTGCCCCAATGGGTGTTGACTGACCCGGATATTTATCAGCTGGAAATGGAAAAGATATTTGGACATACTTGGCAATTCTTAGGACATGAAACAGAATTAAAGGAGCCTGGCAGTTATGTGACCAGGTGGATGGTAAATGATCCAGTCTTACTCGTAAAGAATCGGAATGGAGAGATAAAGGCGTACCTAAATTCTTGTACACATCGCGGCACGCAATTATGCACAGCAGACCGGGGGAATAAAAAAACATTTACATGCCCTTATCATGGATGGAGCTATAATCTTGAAGGAGAGCTCATCGGAATTGTCGCAGGCAATAAAATATACGGCGAAGAAATGGATAAATCTGAATGGGGACTTCGGAAAATTCCCCAGGTTGGCATCTACCAAGGAATGATTTTTGGGAATTTAGATCCGCATGCGGAACCTTTGGAAGAATACTTAGGAGAAATGAAATGGTATTTTGACTTAATGCTGGGCAGGAGCGACGGTGGCATGGAAGTTAGAGGCCTTCCGCAGCGTTGGGTGGCCAAAGCCAACTGGAAAGCAACTGCCGAAAACTTTGCTGCTGATCCTTATCATGTACAAACTACCCATCGCTCAACCGTTGAAATGGGGATAAGTCCTGAAGACCCTCTTTATGCCGGCTATGGGCATCAGGTTGTCATGGAAAATGCCCATGGCATTAATGTCATTACTTCTAAAACCGGTAAAGCCAGGGTCCCATTCCAGGGTACGCCAGAATCGATGTGGCCAATGTTTGAGAGAAATTTAACTCAAGAGCAGCTCGACATTCAGTCAAGGGTAACGGTGTTTGTAGGAGGCGTCTATCCAAATCTATCATTTGTAAGTCCGATTCATGGCACTGAAGGAGATTTACACAACTATCTAAATTTTAGGATGTGGAGGCCGTTAGCGCCTGACCGGGTAGAAGTATGGTGCTGGTTCTTGATTGATAAAGCAGCTCCCGAAGAATATAAAGAAGCTGCATACAAAGGATATTTAGGCTCATTTGGTCCATCCGGGACATTGGAACAAGATGACACCGAAACGTGGGCGCGTATTGTCGAAGTAAGTAAAGGTTTAATGATGCGGGATAAAGAGTTGAATTATAATAGTGTAAGCAACTATTTAATGGGATTCAATCGGGTTGAACCAGATCCGAATTTCCCCGGGCCAGGTATAGCCTATCCAACAACCTATATTGATGCACTATCGAGAAGTATGCATGAACAGTGGCTTAAGCTCATCTCCAAAGATCTTTTTGTATTGGAGGAAAGCAAATGAGCACGGAACTACAGGACAAAATAAACTATCAATTACACTATGAACTCACCAATTTTCTTTATCAAGAAGCCTATTTTTTAGATAATCGTAAATATAAAGAGTGGCTGGAATTATTAGCGGATGATCTTCAATACAGGATGCCTTTGCGCGAAACAGTAGAAGGTGTTGGAGTAGAAGATATTGCTAAGGATATATCATTTTTTGAAGAAACGAAAAAATCATTAACGACAAGGGTGCATCGGTTATACACAAAATCGGCATGGGTTGAAAACCCGGCCACAAGACAACGACATTTCATTACCAATGTTATGATCGAAAGCACAGCTAACCCTGATGAATTCAAAGTGAGAAGTTATTTCCTTTTCCAGCGCAGCAGAGGCTCAACTCTTGACATTGAGCAGATGTTTGGAGAAAGACATGACATAATCCGAAAAGTGGATAACCAGTGGAAAATCGCTGCAAGAACCATTTATCCTGATCAGTCCGTGATCACGACAATGAATATGAGCATGTTTTTATAATTGTGGATGTTTTAGGTGCCTGACCCCCGCTGCGTTAATGCTTTAAAGCAGCGCGGGTCAGGCCCTTTTTTTAGTTCCTCCATTTCTTTATTTTCTTGACTAGTGTTGAATGGTCAATACCAAGTTCTACAGCTGCTTTTCTTAAAGAAGGATGCTTCTTTATCGTGTCATAGACGATTCGCTGTTCATAATTTTCGACTTTTTGTTTGAGTGTTAATGGCTTTTCAAAATCTGCCTGGCTATAAACATGCACGGGCAGATGATGTGGCTCGATGAGATTTGCTGGAATAGAAACAATCATATTTTCCATCAGATTCCGGAGTTCTCTTACGTTGCCGGGCCAATGGTAAGACTGAAGGATTTTTTTGGACTCTTCAGACAAGCGCTTTTCAATGCGGAACTGTTGGCAGAAATACGAAAAATAATGATCAACCAATAAAAGGATATCTTCCTGCCGTTCGACAAGAGGAGGAATATGAATTTCGACTACCTGGAGCCGATAATATAGGTCTTCGCGAAAATCTCCTTTTTCAATAAGTTTATTTAAGTCTTTATTGGTGGCCGAAATGATTCGGATATCAAGTTTTCTTGGTGTTATTCCACCAAGTCTTATAATCTGTTTTTCCTGGATGACTCTAAGCATCTTCACCTGGATCGTGAGCGGCATTTCACCAATTTCATCAAACATGACGGTTCCGCCATCGGCAAGTTCAAGCAGGCCGATTTTCCCATCCTTATTCGCCCCGGTAAATGCGCCTTTTTCATAACCGAATAGTTCCGATTCCAACAGCTGCTCAGGAATCGCACCGCAATTCACTTTGATGAAAGGTTCATTTTTTCTCGTGCTGTAATGGTGTATCAAATTAGCGAATACCTCTTTTCCACCCCCTGAGGGCCCGGATAAAAGAATGCTGGTTGGATAGGGAGCGACCTGTTTCACCTTGTCATGGACCTCGCTCATTTTTTCGCTTTGGAAGACGACGTGTTGATCAGAGTCATGTATCTTCACGGAAAAGCGGTGATCATGAAATTGTGAAAAGGTTTTGGCTCTTAATAATTCATGCTTGATATCGTTCAGTTGCGTAATATCTCTGACGCTCGTTACAACTAACTCAATTTCACCAGAATCATTCAGAACCGGGTTCCCGGTTACAATGACATCTTTTTTGCCGCCGATTTTTTGTATGATTGAGATTTTCTGTTTCTTTTCCAGAACGAGCAGGGACACAGATTGATCGATATAGCCGTTCAACATTAATTTCTTCATATGCCTGCCGATCAGGTCTTTACGGTCAAAGCCGGTCATATCCTCGTAAGCTTTATTGACATAAATCGTAATGCCTTCACTGTTCACGACATAAATTCCATCGGTTGAAAACTCCAAAACCGCTTCCCACTGTTTCAGCAAATTCCGGTATTGTTCAATTTCGGAGATATCCTGAATGACACTTATTCCGCCAATGAGATTGCCGTCTTCATATAAAGGAGTACGATTGACCATGCACTGCTTTCCGTTAATGACGATCTTTTCACCAATAAAGCTGTCGCCGTTTTTTAAAACTTTCATAATTTTTTGATTTGGAACAAGTTTTTCAATGCTTCGGCCTTCCCAACTTTGAGCCTCGAGTTGAAACAAAGCTCTCGCAGAGGAATTCATAAACCTGATGGTTCCGTGATCATCAACGACGAGGACACTATTATGCATCGATGAAAGAATGTTTTCCCACGGAATGGAATGAAGCAAGCTTTGCGTTTCCATTTAAACACCCCTCTGGTGAATATTTTCAGAAAACAGTGAATATTATCACCACTTTAATTCTAGAAGATTATCAATGATTCCTTTATTTTTGGTGAATTTTTTCAACAGCCAGGGATGAACAATCACTTTAGTTTTCAGTAATGATCACATTGGCATAATTATTGCATTAATAAATGATGACAAATATTAAGGAGGGGATAACTTGAATGCGACGACAAAAGGGCTATTTATTAATGGAGAATGGATCGTAAAGGATCGTACATATCCGCTTTATTCTCCATACCGCGGCGCTTTACTTGCAAATATAAGCAAGGCTGATACTGCTGATGTAAATGTTGCGATTGAAGGGGCTTATGAGGCTTTTCAGCAAATGAAGGAGATGCCTGCACATCAAAGGTCTGCCATTCTATACCGCGTCGTTGAATTGATGCGTGAGCGAAAAGAGGAATTGGCTACTATCATTGCTCAGGAAGCAGGCAAACCAATCAAGACAGCACGCGGAGAAATTGACAGGACAATCGTTACGTACCAATTTGCCGCTGAAGAGGCGAAGCGGATTTACGGTGAGACCATTCCGATGGACGCTGCACCGGGTGGTGAAAATCGGCTGGGGATGACATGGCGGGAACCACTCGGGGTAGTAGCAGCAATCACACCTTTTAACTTCCCGTTTAACCTTGTAGCCCATAAACTCGGACCGGCCTTTGCAGCCGGGAACACGGTCGTTTTAAAGCCTGCTAATCAAACTCCTTTAAGCGCATTGAAAATGGCCGAAATTTTTGATGAAGCCGGCCTGCCAAAAGGTGCTCTGCAGATCGTGACTGGAAGTGGTGCCGAGATTGGGGATCCTCTGGTCACGGATAATCGGGTAAAAAAGGTAACTTTTACAGGCAGTGCGGAGGTTGGAAAAGACATCAAGGCGAAAGCTGGATTGAAAAAAGTAACGCTGGAGCTGGGTTCCAATTCGGCGGTCATTGTCCAGCCAAACGTTCCACTTGAACGGGTCATCTCAAGATGTGTGGAAGGTGCTTTTGTTTATTCAGGACAGGTATGTATTTCATTGCAACGGATTTATGTTCACGAAGATATTTATGAAGATTTTTGTAAGCGTTTTACTGAACAATCGAAAACTTTAAAAATCGGCGATCCTTTAGATGAGAATACGAATATCAGCGCGATGATCCACAGCAAGGAAATTGACCGGATTGAAACTTGGGTCAAGGAGGCAGAAGAAGGAGGTGCCAAAGTAGCGCTCGGAGGAAGCAGACAAAATACGGTATTTGAGCCAACAATCTTACTTGATGTCAACGGAAAAATGAAAGTTGCCTGCAAGGAAGTTTTTGCACCAGTTGTGTCGATCATGCCGTATAAAGATTTGGATGAAGCGATTGGTTTTGTCAATGATTCAGTCTATGGTTTGAATGTTGGAGTTTATTCCACAAATATCGATGAAGCGTTTTATGCCGCAAGAAAGATTGAGTCCGGTGCTATTATCATCAATGATATTCCGACGTTCAGGGTCGACCATATGCCGTACGGCGGTGTAAAGGAGAGCGGTTATGGGCGTGAAGGAATTAAGTACGCCGTTGAGGAAATGACGGAATTAAAATTTGTTTCTGTAAAAACATTTTTATAAGGGGGAATATACGGATGTGCAACACTATTAAACAACATCCAAAGCTGTACGTAATGGATAATGGAAGAATGCAAATGGATAAGAACTGGTTGATTGCCATGCACAATCCGGCGACGCTCAAAAAACCGAACGCGCAAACTGAATTTGTCGAGTTTCCTATTTATACAGTGCTTATTGACCATCCTGCCGGAAAAATCCTATTCGACACTGCCTGCAATCCGGAGTCGATGGGGCCACAAGGACGATGGACTGAGGCGACCCAGCAGACGTTTCCATGGACGGCAAATGAGGAATGTTACCTGCACAACCGGCTCGAGCAATTGCGGGTCAGGCCGGAAGACATTAAATTTGTAGTTGCCTCCCATCTCCATTTGGACCATGCTGGCTGCCTGGAAATGTTTACGAATGCTACCATTATCGTTCATGAAGATGAACTGAACGGTACGCTCCAATCGTATGCACGTAATCAAAAAGAAGGTGCCTACATTTGGGGGGATATTGATGCATGGATCAAGAACAACTTGCAATGGAGGACCGTGAAACGAGACGAGGACAATCTCGTTCTGGCAGACGGAGTGAAGGTTTTGAACTTTGGAAGCGGGCATGCGTGGGGAATGATCGGGCTTCACCTCCAGCTGCCGGAAATGGGTGGCATCATTCTGGCATCGGACGCCATTTACACAGCAGAAAGCTACGGACCGCCAATCAAGCCGCCGGGGATCATTTATGACTCACTCGGTTATGCAAAAACAGTGGAAAAGATACGCAGGATTTCGTCGGAAACTAAATCACAGGTATGGTTCGGGCACGATTCGGAACAATTCAGGAATTTTCGCAAATCAACAGAGGGTTATTACGAATAAGGAAGGAGGGCCTAATATGGCTTTTTCAAAGCTCGTATTTACACCATTAAGTTACACCGGATGGGGTTCTTTAGAGCAGCTCATTCCGGAGGTCGAAAAATACGGGGCCAAGCGCATTTTACTGGTGACAGATCCCGTACTTAAGCAAATAGGCTTGACTGACCGTATAACCGGTCCATTGAAGCAAAAAGGATTTGATGTTGATATTTATACTGATATCGAGCCGGAACCCCCTCTTGAAGTGGGCGAAAAACTCGTCAAATATACAAGGGAGGGGGGATTCGACCTCGTCATTGGACTGGGAGGCGGAAGTGCGCTCGACCTTGCCAAGCTTGCCGCTGTTCTATCGGAACATGAAGGTTTGGTAGCAGACTACCTAAATCTTTCAGGCACAAAGCAAGTTTCCAAAAAAGGGTTGTCGAAAATCCTGATTCCGACTACATCGGGTACCGGTTCAGAAGTGACAAATATAGCGGTTCTGTCTTTGGAAACCACGAAAGATGTGGTCACCCATGATTATTTGCTGGCAGATTCAGCGATTGTCGATCCGGAGTTGACGGTTACGATGCCAGCAAATGTAACGGCCGCAACGGGTGTTGACGCACTAACCCATGCAATTGAGGCATATGTGTCTGTCAACGGCAATCCCACAACGGACGGTTTGGCCCTCCAGGCGATTCGTTTGATTAGCCGCTCGATCAGGAAAGCGGTGGCCGACGGGCAAAATAAACAAGCACGCATCGATATGAGCGATGGAAGCTATATTGCCGGACTTGCCTTTTTCAATGCCGGGGTTGCAGGTGTCCACGCACTTGCGTATCCCCTCGGAGGCCAGTTCCATATTCCGCATGGCGAATCCAATGCTGTCCTTCTGCCATATGTGATGGGGTATATAAGAAGCAGCTGCACGAAACGGATGGCTGATATTCTGAACGCTTTAGGAGGAAATTCAGCTTATTTATCCGATGAAGAGGCTTCATACAAATGTGTAGAGGAGCTTGAAAAACTGGTAGCAGACGTAGGAATCCCGCAAACATTACAGGGATTTGGAATTCCGGAAAGTGCGCTTGAAAAATTGACCGAAGATGGAGTAAAGCAGAAGCGGCTATTGGCCAGGAGTCCTTTGCCTTTAGACAAGGAGGATATTTTCAAAATCTATCAGTCTGCATATGTCGGTAAAGTGACAGAGCCATCTGGACGTAAGATTCTGCAATAAGTATTTTAGTGGATCTGTTTTGGTTGTTTGCCACAGAAATATATCTTACGGAAAAACGCCCTCATGGCGTTTTTTTGATTAATACCGATTCTTTGTCTCCCTGCACTGTTATCTGTCCCTATAGAGTACAAATTTATCACCACTAACAATCATGTATAATGGAAAAAGGGTCACGTTGGTTATAACGGCGTATTCCAATTTTATGGTCGTTGCAAGGCAAGTTACCTGATGCCAGAAGAGGCTAATGATTCAGGTGTTTCACCGAGTACTAAAAGACTGATTTTTGCGTAACCGGTGTTACTGAATTCAGAAAAAGTTTTTTGTAATACTGGGAAATCATCGTCATCTTTTAATTTTTGCAACTCTTTCTTATACAAGCGCAGTACAGAGCCATATACATAATTTGGGACGGCTTGGCCAGGATCCTCACCCATAACTAAACTTCCCATGTAATGATATTTAAAATGCAATGCACGCGTAAGATTAACGATATCCAACAGTTTTCCAAAAAGGTTTGGATGGTCCTTTTTTAACTTCTCCAGGGCTTGTTTGGTGGTTGTTAGCTCATCAATACTGCATAAAGTTAGCATCAAATTCATCCTCCTATTATTTGTCCCATGGTTTTTCCAGTGAAATATACTCAGCTAATTCTTTACTTTTTTGTCTTCTGAATTTACGCATTTCTGCTCTGTCTTTACCTGTGTTGAAGAGGAATTCTTCTTCTTCTGTTTCTGGTAAGACATGTGGAACTTCAACAGGCCGCTTATTATCATCTAAAGCTACAAATGTCAAAAATGCCGTAGCAGCGATCCGACGCTCGCCATTCATCATATCTTCGGCAATAACTTTGCAAAAAATCTCCATGGAGCTTTTTCCTGTGTATGTGACAAACGATTCCACACAGACTGAATCAGTTTGATGAATAGGGCATAAGAAATCGATTGAATCCGTGGATGCAGTTACACATTCTTTAACCCTGGAATGCCTGCGGGCTGATAAAGTTGCGGCATCATCGAGCTTTTTCATCAAGACGCCGCCAAACAATGTATTGTAGTTATTTAAGTCGCAAGATAATACTTGCGCGGTATTGACAATACGGCTTTCGCTCACTTTTTTTGCTTTCATTAAATAGCTTCCTTTCATCCGGATTCTAGCTGAATAAACACTATATCCACTTTGTTAAAAGGTTTTTCTTGCTTGTCAAAAGTTTACGCCGCATTGTTCGGTTAGTAAAATTGTTATATTTTATGATTAGTATAGATGTTATCTATGTAAACACTTACACGTATGCAACATGTATATAGATCAGTTGAATGAAAAAAACGGCTCTATAAGAAGAACCGTTTTCAGCAAAGAATATTTTTATTACACGTTTATCGATAACCGAGTTTAAGCTGTTGTTTCATGAACTGCAGCCATTCTTTCGCAGCAAAGGATAAATATTGATTTTTACCCCATATAATCGCCAGATTCCAACTGATTGATGGATTCACTACTTTGACTGACTTTACATTTTTATTTAGATCCTTGCAAACACTTTCCGGCAGCAGGGAAACACCAAATTTGTTTGCGACCATTTCTTCAATAAAAAATCGTTGTGAGCTTTCCGAAATAACGTGTGGATTGAAGCCTGCATTGTTGCAAGAATAAACAATTCGGTCGTTTAGGACAAAGTCCTTATTAAACAATATGAACGATTCCTTCGCCAATTCAGCTAAATTTACTTCCTCTCGTTCTGCTAATGGATGCGATGGATGAAGGATAAGCCTTAGGTCTTCTTCCATAAAAGAGAAATGGTCAAAGATGTCGTTTTTAGTCGGAAGAACAATCACACCAACATCGAGAAGATTGTTTCCTACCGCTTCTTCGATTTTCTTTGAACCATCCTCAACCAATTGAAAAGTGATCTGAGGATATCTTTCGTGAAAAATGCCAACTATTTTAAGAAAATACTGGGCATCAAATATTGGTGGCAAACCGATGCGAATATGCCCCTTTTTTAGTCCTGTCAGATTGTCTAATTCTATTTCTAAATTCTTAAACGCTTTGTCAATTAATCGCGCTTGCTCCAAAATAATGCGTCCTGCATCAGTTAAGACCAATTGCTTTCGAGATCGGTCAAAAAGAGCAACTCCCAGCTCTATCTCCAGATTTTTAATCATTTTACTAATGGTTGGTTGCGTGATGAATAAATGATTCGCCGCACGTGAGAAACTATTAAAATTTGAAACCTCAATAAAATATTGTAAATGCTTGATATCCAATATCGTACACCTGCTTGTGAGAATTATGGGGATAAAAGCTGGAAAGATAGATTATTAATATATTATTTTATCATGAAGCCACAGTTTTCTATAGGTTGAAAAATTGAAGGAACTGTTTACCTTGTCGAACAATCAGGTGTCTTTTTAATATTTAATGCTAACCGCACAAAAAAGGGAGGTGAATGATCACCCCCCATCTTTGTAAATTTCTATGTTTTTATCGTAAAGTTTTTAATGCTCCACTCCATGCGATCACTTGGTCAAGCATAAGATTGACATTATTCAGGTGTAAATCAGCAGGTTTGAATTCAGCGAAGTTTTCAAAATCTGTAAATAAAGACAATGTTGGGTGTACACGAACGTCCGCAACAAGTAATTCTCCTAAGATTCCGCGTAAATGTTCAGCTGCACGTGCACCACCTGTGGAACCGTAGCTTACGATACCGGCTGCTTTATTGTGCCATTCATCCCGTGCTGAATCAAGTGCATTTTTTAATGCTCCTGTAATGCTGTGATTGTATTCTGGGACAATAAATACGAATCCATCCAAGTTTGCAAGCTTTTCTGGCCATGCTTTTAATCCAGGTTCTTCACCAGTACCTTCGCCTACAAATGGTAATTTGAAGTCCGCAATATCTACGATTTCATAATTTGCATCGCCACGTTTGTCAGCAATCTCCTTTACCCAGTTGCCAACTTGAGGGCTGACACGTCCTTGACGTGTGCTTCCTAAAATAATTCCGATATTTAATTTTTCCATTGCTATTTCCTCCTTGGTGGTTGATGTACCAATTAATTTGCTCAAAAACCCCACGCCATACACCTCTTTATAATTCAACATTTCTTTGAAACTCAAAATATTATAATTATCTCGAATTAAAATATTTTGAATTCGAGATAATATTATACCACTAAAATTACTTTGTCAAAAAATTAAATTAAAACCTTTTAAAAAGCAGGTAACTCTTACGGACGTGCGGCAGTTTTTATTTACTGAGGTTGGTGACTGTACATGAAAGTATTTGAAGAATAAATCTATATTTTGGGAAAATAAATCATAAGGCATTTATCAAAACGAAAAAATCCATGCCAACAGTTTACGATAGTGAAACAAGTAAAAATTATTATTTTGAGACGGGAAACAGTTGGTTAGGCTTGGAATTGTTGTATAGGCTCTTTAATGTATAAATTAAGCTTTTTAACGGACAGGCTTGAAAAAAAGTATGAAGGACCTGCCAGATTGGAACGCAAAGTGCTCCATAAAGCAGGTCCGCGTAAAATAGGATTGTTTATGAGAGAGCAAATTCTTTTACTTGCTCCTCAGGCATAAAACCTACCGAGCGATTTGTTTCTTTTCCATTTTTAATTTGAACAAGGGTTGGAATGCTCATGATACCAAACCTGCTAGCCAAATCAGGTGCTTGATCCACATCAACATAAAAGAAATCCACGTCTGTTTCCTGTTCAGCAACCGCAGAGACCACCGGCCTCAATTGTCGGCAGCCCGGTCACCAATCCGCCCCAAACTCCAGAATAACTGGTTTGTCCGCATTTTCCACAAGTGCTTCGTAATCAGCGTTTTGTATTGCCTTGACCATCATGATTCACCTCTTCTTTAATCTGAAATCGTTGATCAAACTGTAATATAACCAGGAACATCTAAGAGCAGCCCAATTCAGCTGACATTATCAAAGTACCCATTCGTTTGTGGGAATCAAACGTCAACGATTCCCTTTCTAATTATTGACTTGTTTGCTACCTTACATACAAAAGAAGTTGGCAAAGCAAATGCGAATCGACACGACTCAATGTCAAACATGCGATTAAGAGTTAACAATCTGACAAACACCGGCAAATGGAAGAAACTATCCGGCATACAGCCACTCACCAGGGAATAGAGGAGCAAAAAGGTAGTAAGAAGTGATTATGTATGTACGGGACCTTAGCATTAAAACTCATCATTGCTTAGCTTTTCCAAGATCCTCTTCATTTTTTTCCAATTAAGTTGTGTTATGATTCTATATAACACCGATAGGGGAAGGATGAATAAGATGTCTTTGGAAAGTGTAAAAGCCCATTTTACTCAGTGGAATCGTGAAGATGATGTGATGGAGTTTGAAACATCGAGCGCTACGGTTGAGCAGGCAGCTGACACAATTGGTGTCATTCCTGCTCGTATTGCAAAAACATTATCCTTCAGGGGACAAGAAGAGAAACCCATCTTGATCGTCGCTGCCGGAGATGCAAAAATCGATAACAAGAAATTTCGTCATGCATTTGGCTTCAAAGCACGTATGCTCATGCCTGATGAAGTATTGGATCAAACCGGACACGCGATCGGCGGGGTTTGTCCGTTTGGTTTGAAAAATGAACTGGATGTCTACTTGGATGTCTCAATGAAACGCTTCAAGACTCTTTTTCCGGCCTGCGGCAGCACCAATTCTGCGATAGAACTGACTATTGATGAGTTGTTTCAATATTCATTTGCAAAGGAATGGGTAGATGTTTGTAAAGGTTGGGATGAAGCTGAGTTAAGGGAACAGGTAGCTCTTTAATCAAATATGATTGCCGAGTTACTGATGGAGGCGGTTCCGCAAGACACCTTAACTACAACTTCACTGTGTCTCCACCTTTACCGGACGATATGTCAGGATTTGACCTGGTTTTTAGAGAATATAGCACTCCCTTTAAGGACAAACCTACAGGACTTGAGATTGTAATGCGTTTAGAATAAATTTCTTCAGGCGGGAGCTTCTTAAGTTGCGCTAGTTAAATAAGATTTGTAACCTTTCTTTCTCTTCATCGTTGAACAAACAAAGGCAATTAATGATAATAGGCTGGAGGTATCATTCGATGAGCACTATCCTCGAGTTTCTTGGTAATCTTTTTAACGCTATCGCAACCGCCTTATGGAAAAAGAATCATAACAAGTAAGAGTTGCTGAGCAACTCGTTTCAGATTGTCGAGAAAGTAATCGGGTATCATATCTATACAAAAAATGAATCATCATAAACCCTTCCTTAAACCGCCAAGCAATTGCGGTTTTTTTATGTAAATTTCGTTATCCGCGAACGGGCAGGTTGGTGAATAAGAAATGATAAAATGAAAGAAAAAACAGTTCTTTGGGGGAGACTTATTTGGATATTCGGAAACTAAATATAGATGAAGAACCTCCTATGGATTGCATTTTTCCTTTAACTATGATGTAATAGAATCATATTTTTATACTAAAAGGTATAAAAAATAAATTAGTTGCTGTAACAACCATATTTTACAATAGAGGAAGCCGTATGACAGAAGTAGCAGGGGTTATCACTGTCCAGCAGCATAAAGGTTCAGATGTTTTACTTATTGATGGCAAGCCCGTCTCAAAGGTGTTTAGCAAATTTAATGGAAAGATGGTCACTTTGCATATTGACTGCGGCTTCGAGTTTTCCCAAACAGTCAAGGGAACTGCTGAGGTGTTTTACTTTGAAGGAACACAGCAGTTTCACAGGGGGCTGAAATATGTTAATGATTTTTTCGTCGAAGATGATGATATCATTGAACTCCTGGTAAAGCATGAAGGGAAGAAGCTGAAACTTACGGCTACAATTCTCTAGGAACTTGCATCCGGTTTTTATACCTTTAAGTTTAGAAAGTGCCAATACTCATGACAAGGAGGGGAAGCGCAATGGGAATTGTTGTTGTTGAAATTTGTGATGGCAGTCTGATTACGGAAATTCCCCTGGAAGAAATTTTGGAAACAGGATACCCGGAAGTTGCGGTAATTGAAAACAGCTGCCTTTCCTTCTGCGGAATGTGTGCCAAAAGGCCGTATGCAATCGTAAACGGCAAGCGGATATTTGCAAAAACTGCCGAGGAATGCCTGGAGCTGATTAAACAGTACATTGAGGCAGAATTGGCTGTTTATGCATAAATAAAGGACGATGAAATGAAATACATTACCGTATTGAAGGATTGCTTGTTATTTCCGAAAAAGGCAGCTGTAGTGCGGTTGAACAAATTAGATATGAAAAGTACGATTCTTTACTTTTTCATACTCATGATCGTTATGCTGCTTCCTGTGGAAACGGACTTGCTTTTTCATGCAAGTCAGGGAAATCAAAGTCTTTATATCACCCAGGTGCTTATCTTATATCCGTTTTTTATGTTTTTTTACGGATTAGCGGGACTCACCTTTCTGGCAGGGTGTGGCCTGGTACTTAGCAGACTTTTGCAAAGAAAGTTAAAATTTCAGTTGCTTTGGAAAATGACCATATTTGCTTTAACAAAGCCAATGATTGCCGCGGCCCTTGCCCATTTTTTTATTGGGTCTAATCCCGCTGTTACATTTATTGTTTTTATCATGCTGTGTGTTAACATGGTCAGAATGATCAGTGTTTACCCGAAAAGCGTGGAAAGAAGCGGCGGCAAATGGAGATAGATAAATTTTTAAAAACAAAAATTATAAAAAAAGATCATCAAAAAAAGGAGTGGCAAATTTGGCAGAACAAATTTTACAAAGAAATGTTAAAGATCATTGGTATGTTAAATATGAGGAAGTTGGTTTTCCTTCTATCCAAAAGGGATGGATCCTGCCTGTCGACCGCTGGGCAGACTTTGATCCGTTTGTTTTAATGGCCGAGGACTGGTTTAAGCGCGGAACGTTTTCCGATCACCCGCACAGAGGGTTCCAGACTGTTACATATGTAGTGGATGGGCGACTGGAGCATATTGATAATGCCGGCGGGCGAGACATTCTTGAGCCAGGTGATGTGCAGTATATGAATGCCGGCTGGGCAGCAAGGCATGCGGAAGAAGGCGTGGATAACGATATTGCGCATACCCTGCAGCTGTGGCTAAACCTGCCGAAGCACCTGAAGAATACGGAAACGACCTACCAGAATATTTACAGCGAGGATGCACCCACGGTAAACTTCGAGGGTGGTTCTGTAAAAGTATTCTCAGGGGATATTGCCGGTGTAAAGGGCCCGCTGAATTCCCTTGTCCCAATCACTCTGTCTGAAATTTCCCTGGATAACGGGGTAACCTATGTCCACAAGCTGCCTGAAACTCACAATGCTTTCGTTTATGTGCTATCAGGAGATATGGACTTTGGGGGCAACCAGGTGAATTTAAAAAAACATGGCGTTGGCACGTTAACCTTTAACGATGGCGGGAATGAGAATAATACAAGCGAGCTTGTCATTAAATCAAACAGCAGGCGTTCCAAGGTGCTTGTCTATTCCGGCACCCCGATTAAGGAAGAGATCGTTCCGTACGGCCCGTTTGTTATGAACACCATGGAAGAAATCAAGCAGGCTTATCGCGACTTCCGGCTTGGAAAGTTTGGGCCACCGGCTGTTTAAGGACTCCTGCTAGTTTAGCATGCAGCAAGGAAAAGTCCCTGTTTATGATGCAAAATGAGGTTTGAGGAAAAATTCGGACCGCCACTAAATATTTTTGACAAGGATGAGATTACGTGGATGTACTGGAAGCAATCAAGACGCGGCGAAGCTTTGGGCTTGTAAAGGATGAGGCTGTACCGGAAGCGGACATTGAGCGAATTTTAGAAGCTGGTACTTGGGCTCCAAACCACCACCGGACAGAGCCATGGCGATTTTTTGTCCTAACGGGTGAGGGCCGCAAACAGCTGGGGGATGTTCTCCTCAAAATTGTCCGGAATAACGGTGAAACAGATTCGAAAAAGCTGGAGAAAGTCCAAGAGAAGCCATTTCGGGCTCCTGCAATCATCGCGGTAGCTGTTGAGCCAAGCGACAACCCAAAAGCGATTGACGTCGAAGAATATGGAGCGGTATACGCCTGCATTCAAAACATGCTGCTGGCGGCACATAGCCTTGGTCTTGCCGGGGTATGGAGAACGGGAAAGCCAACATATGACCCGCTGATGAAACAGTTTTTTGGCCTGTCTGAGAAAGGCGAAGTACTTGGATTCCTTTATCTTGGCTATCCGTTAGCGAGCCCGCCCGAAGGTAAGCGCAAACCATTTGAGCCAGTCACAAAGTGGATCAAATAGGCTGCGAGGGACCGGGGTTCCCAGTCTAGCCATTATCGGCGTTATTATAAAAACCCGCACTGCAGTCTCGATTTAATTAAACATGCGTGAAAAGTTGCTGCATCAACTACCAGCTGTGGCAATGAACCCGATGTGCATGAAAGAGCACGGCTAAAACGGCTTTCAATATTTAAAACTAGCCGCGTAAAAAAACGAGGAGCATACCGCAGTATGCTCCTCAGTTTATTTTAAATAAAAATTTGCAGTGGCTGTCGCCATCTGTCTGGCAGCAGGTTCTATTGATCTGTTCCGTGCCGAGGATGTTTTTAAACAGCTCGGTCTCACAGCGGCAAGCGACCTTGAAATCCCTTGCGACAGAGAAGATTGGGCAGTTATATTCGGTCAATTCGAAGGTGTTTTCATCAACTTGGGCCAGCTCAGCCATATAGCCTTTTTCGTTTTGAATGTCAGCCAGCTCGTTAAGCTTCTCAAATGCAGTAGTTTTATCCCCGATCCTGCTGCTGTATTCGCGGGTGAGACGGTCCTCCCTTTTTTTAAATAAAAGCTCAACCGACTCTTCGCCATGGATTTCTTTTATGTCATGAAGGAATTCAACACTAATGCCTTCATAATTTTTGGGGAAATGTCCTTGGGCCTTACTGGATAGCATGTACGATTGGAGCGGCCTTCCCATCGGCTGCTTGATTGCCTTTGAGGCAATCAGGCCATCCTTTTCAAGGCTGATGAGGTGCTTTCGTACTGCCATATGGGTAATTTGGAGACGATCCGTTAAATCATTGACCGTCAAGGATTCTTCCTTTTTGAGCAAATCAAGAATTTTCTCTTTCGTGCTCTTTGGAATAGGATTCATATTATTACCTCCGTTGTGGAGAGAAAATTTAAGATTACATATTAATTATACCATAAAGTATAAATTATTGACATCGCAGACAAACCATTTGATTTTCAGGATGGGATCTTATATTATTTAACTGTACTTATTATACTAATAGGTATAAAAATATAATTCTTAGGGGGATTACATAATGACAATTTATTCACTGCCAGCTTTAAAGTATGATTTCAACGCATTGGAGCCTCATATTGACAAGACGACAATGGAAATCCACTATGGCAAACACCATCAAACATATGTAAACAATCTGAATGCTGCGCTTGAAGGCAAGCCTGAACTCCAGGGAAAATCTCTTGAAGAACTGCTTGCGAACCTTGATGCTGTTCCGGAGGCGGTTAGAACTGTTGTAAGGAACAATGGCGGCGGGCACCTGAACCACAGCCTGTTCTGGGAAGTGATTGCTCCTGCTAAAGAAAACAATGCGCCTTCAGGCAAACTGCAAGCAGCGATCAACGAAGCATTTGGCAGCTTTGACAACTTCAAAAAAGAATTCTCTGCAGCTGCCGCAACACGTTTTGGTTCTGGATGGGCATGGCTGGTTGCCGGTGAGAACGGCAAGCTTGAAGTAACAAGCACGCCAAACCAGGACAACCCGGTTATGGAAGGGAAGACTGCCATACTTGGCCTCGACGTTTGGGAGCATGCCTACTATCTGAACTACCAAAACAGAAGACCTGATTATATTGCAAGCTTCTTTAACATCATCAACTGGGATGCTGTAACAGAAAAGTTCGAGACTGCACAAAAATAATTGATTTTTTGAATGAGGTGCCTTTTTGGCACCTTATTCATTAGTGGAATGAAAAAGGAGCAGCCTTATGAGTACATATAATGAATTCGATATTACCATCATTGGCGGCGGGCCGGCCGGTTTATTTTCGGCTTTCTATGCCGGCATGCGGAGTATGTCTGTTAAAATTATCGACAGTCTTGGCCAGCTGGGCGGGCAGGTAGCCGAGCTTTATCCTGATAAATATATTTACGATATTGGCGGTTTTTCGAGAGTACTTGGAAAAGAGTTTATCCAAAACCTGATTGACCAGGCCCAGTATGCTTCACCAGAAATATGCTTAAATGAGACGGTTTTGGAGGTTCAGAAACAAGAAGATGGCAGCTTCCGGTTAACGACCAATAAGGGAGAGCATTTTACAAAATCCATTCTTATCACTGGTGGAATAGGGGCCTTTGAACCGAGAAGATTAACTGCCCTGGGTGCTGATTTTTATGAAGGAAAAAATCTTCATTACTCCGTTAAAAATTTACATGACTTTAGGGATTCCAAAGTACTGGTATGCGGAGGTGGAGATTCTGCCCTTGACTGGTCATTGATGCTTGATGAAATTGCTGAAAAAGTGACGCTCTGCCATCGCAGAGAAGGCTTTAAAGCGCATGAAAGCAGCATCGGGAATCTATACAAGTCAGGTGTCGAAGTAAAAATACCGTATGTGGTAAAAGAGCTGGCCGGAGACAGTGAAAGGATTGAAAAGGTTGTCCTGGCTGACAAAGATGGAAACGAAGAAATAATTGAAGTAGACCACGTGATTGTGAATTACGGCAGCATCTCTTCGCTTGGCCTCATCAAGAGCTGGGGGCTGGAGATGGAGAAAAACTCCATTATCGTCAATTCCAAAATGGAAACGAATATTAAAGGGATTTATGCTGCAGGAGATATTGCGACTTATGAAGGCAAGGTAAAATTAATTGCGGTAGGCCTCGGTGAAGCACCGATTGCGATCAATAATGCGAAAAAATATGTTGATCCGTCTTCAAGGGTCCAGCCGCTTCACAGCACAAGTGTATTCAAATTGGAGGACAAGCAAATGAAACTTGTTGGGGTCTCAGGCTCGCTGATCGGTTCAAAAACGTCAAAGGCCGTCCATGAAGTACTGTGGGCAGCTAAATCCATCGATTCATCCATCGATATCGAATTGGTTGATTTGAAAGATTATGAAGTAGAATTTGTAAAAGGTACACCGCTTAGCTATTACAACGAGGATACGGTGAAGGTAGTGAACACGGTTTTGTCTGCCGACTTCCTTGTCATCGGGACACCGATTTACCAGGCCTCCATTCCTGGAGCTTTAAAAAATCTTTTCGACCATCTTCCAATGGAAGCTTTTAAGTCAAAAGTGACCGGCATGGTGACAACGGGGGGCACCGACAAGCACTACCTCGTCATGGAATACCAGCTAAAACCAATCCTCACATACTTGAAAGGCGTAGTGCCACTGGGAAATGTGTTCGTCCACAATTCCGATTTTGATGAACATAGTGAAATCGTCACTGCGGATGTGAACAGCCGCATTAAACAATTGGCTGAAGAAATGATTTTTCTGCAAAAAACCCTTTCCAATAGAGGATGAAAAAGAGAGCTGCGAAGCTGCAGCTCTCATCTATATAAGACGTTCAGTTTCATCTTTGAAAGAATTCTTTTGACTTCGTAGATTTCATCCGCCGTTATACCACTGGTAACCAGCCTGTTAAACTCTTCAGTCACTGGAATGATGGTGTCGCCCAGCTCTTTTCCTTCATCAGTAAGGTAAAGGTGCAGTTTTTTTATGTTATTCATAAGCGTTAAATCCGTTTGGTGAATAAAAATGCAGATATAGTCCGTCAGAGATAATATCACGCGTAGCCCCCCTATTATTTTAATGCCCGAATTAGATTGAAAATGGCGGGTGCTTGTCAATAACCACTTGCAAAATTGCCTTAGATGCAGTTCATAAAATAAACCTGTAATATGTCCAATGCCAATGCGTAAATACAATGATTATCATATTTCATGTTTCCTTCAGTACACATGGATTGATGAGATTAGTTTGCAACGTCAGTAGAAAAGCTGACTGTTATATGTTATATTTCATTACGTTTGGTTTTTACCCAATTAAAATGGATAAGACTAACCGAGAAGCTAAACTACGTACAAGACATAATGGAGATGATTAAATGAGTAAAGCAAAAGGTAAGGGCGGAACAGGCAGAGGAACAGGTAAGAAGGGGTGGACTCGCTGGCAAGCTAGTTCAAACAAAGCAAAGAGTGCCAAACCCTATAAAAGCAAAGGTGTTAAAAATCGTGAGGGTACAAAGACGACCAGCGATCATATTGACGGTTTGGATAAACAGTGATTGCTTACTAACCAATAAATTACTCTCGTGGCTACTTAAAGATACGGCTACGTTTTAGCAGCTTTCATTATTGAAACTCACAGGGTTCAATTGCTTTACACTTAATAAAGTTTTATCTTCAAGATCGACTGCTGAACCATAGTATGAAGAGTTATAATTTCACAACTCTTTTGAGGGGCAAATTTTAATTAAGGTTATTGCAAACAAATGTAATATATGGTAATATACATAAGAACATTAGTTCTGTTATGGTTAAAAATTAATAAAAAAGAGGTGTCCAGTATGATTTTAGGGCTTCATCCTTATTTAGTTTTGAATGGTAATGGGCAAGAAGCTGTAAAGTTTTATGAAAATGCTTTAGATGCAAAAGTCTTGGGACTTCAAACTTTTGGAGATATGCCTGAAAATCCAGACTACCCCACTCCAATTGAAGCAAAAGACCTTGTATTAAATGCACATTTGAAAGTTGGTAATACAGATCTAATGCTTTCTGATACATTTCCAGGTCAACCATATCACCTTGGATCACAAGTCACGATAGCGATTACCATAACCGAAGTAGAAAAATCAAAAGAAGTATTCGAAAAACTACAAGAAGGTGGCCAAGTAATTATGCCGCTTCAAGAGACATTCTGGAGCCCATCATATGGACAAATAACAGACAAATTCGGTGTAACCTGGCAAATTTCTACACAGGTTGTTGATAACAAATAGCTTGAGTATCAATTTTGCTATCCCAATATTTCAATAAAGTGAGAGCTGCTTGCTTCGGCAGCTCTTTTAATCAATTCACATTCTCAAAATCAGCGGCAGGATTGGCACTATAACGGAAAGAAACAATGCAGAGGTAGTCATTGCTACGCTGCCCATTGCCCCTTCTTCTTCACCCCAAAGCAGTGAACGGTTTGCCCCAAGCATTTGTGCTGATGTGCCCATGGCCAATCCTTTGGCGGCTTTGCTGCGTATTCCCAATCGCTTTAATAATTTTGGACCAATGGTTAAGGAAACGAGACCTGAAAAAATCACAAAGAATACCGTAGTTGAGGTATAACCTCCCAGCTCATTTGATAAGGTTAGAGCGATTGGAAGTGTGACAGATCGGGGGATTAAAGACGCCAGTAACTGTTGCTTTAAATGGAATATTTGCGCCAACCCAATGACAGAGATGATCCCCAGCACCGTGCCGCAAACAACTCCTGAACAGATTTTATTAAAGTTCTTTTTTAGGAACGACCATTGTTTGTATAGCGGAACAGCTAGAGAGACGACCGCAAGTTCCAAAAGCTTATTAAAAACGAGGCTTCCTTGCTGATAAGTGTCCCCACGGATATGACAGGCAAACAATAAAATAATCAAGATCACAGGTGCAGTGTATAACGGATTTAGCCAATCTTTTTTATATTTACGATACAATTGGAAGCCTAACAGGTAGCATAATAGGGTGAAGACAATGCATAACAATCCGGTAAAAGTAATCATTGTCCATTTCTCCTTTTTGTTTTTTCATACCATTCTACGAAGAAAGCTGTGCCCAATAAACAGCACATGCTGCTCACAACTAGAATAAGGACGATGTTCCAACGCATGATTTGTTGCAAACTTGGGGATAAAAAGAGACTGACAATGGGTGGAATAAACAGTAGTGTCAGATGCTTTAACTGAAATGAAGCTGCGCTTTCTACCCAATCGAGTCGAATAATACCGGTTAACAGGAAAACGAACAGTAATATCATGCCCACGACACTACCCGGTAACTGAATGCGAAAGACAGCGACTATACTATAGCCAAGCAGCAAGAATCCTGAAATAACCAAAAGCTGAAGAAGCCAACTTAGCCTCACGTTCTGCCCTCCATCCTGTAAAAAGATATGTTAATAGCTTAAAGCACTTGAAGATTCATTTCCTTAAAATTGTTATAAAATCTAACATGGTTTATTGAAGTGCCATCAAAATATTGGAAGGGAATCTTACATGTGAATATAAAAGATAGGTTATAACGCTTGGCGGGATCTTGTTGATGGGGGGTTTAGGATGTATGTAAGGGAACGATAGTCATTGTCTTGGAAAGCTCTGAACACACACCGAACTTGTTGAAAGTGACATAACCGTAGTATTACTGACAAATGCACTGTTCTTTTTTAGTCATTTCGCTTTTGCTGAAGGCTTAGGATCAAGCTTTTTGGAAATAAATAGACAAAGCCATCCAGAACCTAACACGCAAGCAGCCAATGGAAGTGCATAGAACATAAAAATGGCCCAGACGAAAAAATATACGCCCCAAGCGATAGAGTTACCTACCCGGTCATTAAAAGGAAACTAGAACAAAATTCACGCATCTTAGATCAGCCTTCTTTTTCATGTTTATAATCAATATCTTTTGTTGCTCGAATGCCACGCTTACAACTAATCATGATTCCAATGCTTATAATAAAGGAATCATAATTGTAAACATGGTGCCCTCATTTAAATGACTTGACACTTTCCAATGTCCGCCCATCTCTCTGATGATTTGCAGCGTAACCATTAATCCAAGTCCGGTGCCTTTCTCTTTTGTAGAATAATAAGGCAATCCGAGGTTTTCGATCTGCTGTGCACTCATTCCTTCACCATCATCAGCTATCATGATTTCCACCTGTTGGTTGTACGTATGTATTTTCACATTTACATGTCCATTAGGACTTGCTGCTTCAATAGCATTCTTTATAAGATTCACGAACATCTGTTGCAGTTTGCCAGGGGTGCCGATCACAACAGCACGGTCACAAATGTCCACGGATACATGAACACCGTGGAGAACCGAATAGGATGAGAGTGATTTAATCGACTGTATTGCTTCCGAGGAAACATCCACATGACAAAGCTTTTCAATATCCTGGATTTTTCCAAATGCAAGGTAGTCAGAGATGATTGCGTTTGCCCGGTCCAATTCGTTGAGGCAGACGTTTAGGTAGCCCCTCTCAGCAGTGCTCATGTTTTTGGATAATGATAGAAGTTGAATAAAACCCCGTACACTTGTCATAGGGTTCCTTATCTCATGAGCAACGCTTGCAGCCATTTGTCCTACTACATGTAGTTTTTCATTTTTTCTGATTTCTTTCAAAAGCTTCTTTTTCTCCCGATAAGATTCCATCAGGTGGATGGTGAGCCACACTGTTATGCCATTTGCAATGACAAAACAAACATAGCTGCTTAATCTAACGAAGTTAATTGGCTGTTCAAGCAAGATCGTTCCAAGAAATGGAATTGACGCGGATGAAACAACAAGGAAAAGTACCGATAGCAAGATTTTCTTTTTTCGTCCCCAATGATGAAAACGACTGCGGAATCTGTACATAACATAACTTGATAAGAACATCACAATAAAGGCTGGTATCATTCCGGTTCCGCCTATAACAAAGCGGATGACAAAGAAAATATAGTTACATGGATTCCTACGGCAGTGCCGCCGTAAATAAAAGATAGAAACCATGGAACCATCCTTAAATCAAGGAAAATTCCATCATCTAGTTTAACGGAGAATGCAATAGATAAACCCATTGTAATGGCACAAATGTATCCCCAGTAGGAATGTTCATTTTTAATTGTTTGTCTATCATTTGTTAGTGCCAGATAAAGAATAATCGGGAACAGCACCATTAACATTTGGAGAAGGATATTGTTATACTGGAAGCTCATCATGTCTACCCCTTTATGTTGCAACATTTGTTCACATTTCTGTCAAGAAATTTCTCTACTCTATTTTAATACATTATTTTTCATTTAAGGCAATCATCTTTAAAAGTTTTGTTATAGCAATATCATATTTCTCTCTGCCAACAAGGGGAAGGATATGATTCTACTGTAGAATTTATCGTGAGAGAAAGATAGTGCAATGTGGCTTAGAAGTTGCTTAAAAAATACAAAGGTTGGACACGAAGCGATGAACAGCTTTTGGATTTAACTTCATTGATTCATATAAAATCACCAAAGAATTTTTTCCTAAACCTGACTGCCTGCTATCATTGTCAATTATGCAAAATGAAAAAACAATGCGTTCACTAAATAAAGAGAAAAAATGTAATTTATCAAGAAAGCTAAACCTTATAATGCTCTGCATTGGGGATTTTTATTTGGTGTGCAAAGTGATTTTTCTCATTTAATGGAGGCAGATTAGTTCAGCCACGCTACACATCCTTTTTTGATTAATAAATTATAAAAAGCATCATCAGGGTTACATTAAAAAAACAGGGAGGTGATGAATTATGGAACAAGGAAAAGATAAGGTTCAAAAAATCAGTGGGCGCAATCCCGATGCAGCTGCACTTGGTAATCCGGAGGTCGCGGCACAGGTAGAGGTGACAACGAATGACGATGAAATACGAAAAGGTGACGGTCGGTACGTACCGGAAATAGGGGAAAGCACTAGACAATAATGATTGTATAAAGATCCTATTTCTATTCAAACCAACGGAGGCTTTGCTTGAATAAGTGAAAATAGTTCATTTCCCTAACTCCATTAAAATGCAGAAAATCCCTATTTGTCATGACATAAGGGATTTTCCTATGCCTAAAATCCAGCACTTCAACCGAGAACACATTTTTTTAAGCTAAACGGGTGCAATTAGTCAACATTTAACAGTCTCCATATCATGAAAAAAAGACGCTCTCTAAAAGAGCGTCTTTTATATTTCGAACAAATGTTCGTTTTGTGGGACATTCAAATTAAAAGTGCGTAACCTCAACTTCTATATTATTAGTATAAATTAAAAAAAATTATAAGTCTATATATAATTTTGCGAATATTTTATTATATGGATACCTGGCCGAGAAATTGTGGTAAGCGTTTCTTGAAGTATATGAACGTTTACGTTAGAAAAGAGGGGAATTTATTGAAGTTGCAATTATGGAATGCCAATTTAAAAATTCGATTAATTGGCGAGGGGCTGTTCAACCTATTATATTGGATGTACTTTCCTTTTATTGCGGTCTACTTTAGCGAAGCGTTAGGCAATCACATGGCAGGGATGTTGATGACGATTCCGCCACTAATAGGTATCCTTGGCAGCATGGTCGGAGGTGATCTAACAGACAGGTTGGGACGTCGCCCTGTCATGTTGCTAGGTTCTTCCCTGAAGATGGTTATGTTCGCATTGTTTGCCATGTCCAGTTCACATTGGGTTAATTATTTCGCATTTATCGGAGTTGGATTAGGAGGCGCCCTTTATGGACCTGCCAGCGATGCGATGGTAGCTGATCTAGTACCCGACAAGGATCGGAAGCAGGTTTTTGCCACTTTTATTACGGCTAATAATATTGGTGCTGTATTAGGGCCTGCATTGGGGGCATTTTTTTTCTTTCATTATCGAAGTGAACTATTGTGGACTTGTACAATCGTCATGCTGCTCTACTCTATTATTATATTTCTGAAAATTCATGAAACTATGCCAAATACCACAAAAAAGGTAGTTCAATTGAATGCCATTTCAACTTCGATTAAAGAACAATGGAAAGGCTATGGAATCATCTTTCGTGATAAAATATTTGTCCTTTATATTTTGGCAGGCGTCTTTTCGATTATCACAATTATGCAATTGGATCTGTATTTAGCAATATATGTAACCGATTATGTCCCGTCGCAACCACTGTTCACTTGGAATGATTGGTCGTTTATGCTTACTAGCACAGAAGTTTTGGGATGGATGTTGGGGTTGAATGGGCTATTGTTTGTTCTATTTGTCTTGCCTGTTACAAAATGGTTAAAACATTGGAGAGATCGAGACGTGTTCATTCTTTCATCGATCTTGGCTGGAGTGGGGATGTTTGCAGTTGGACTAACGACTAACATTTGGTTAATGTTTGTACTCACTATCGTTTTTACGTTTGGAGAAATCGTTCGTGCTCCGGTGATAAATAACTTTGTCAGTGATTACGCTCCTGAGCACGCCAGAGGGCAATACATGGGCGCCTCCAGATTACAATTCACTATTGGAAGATTTTTAGCTCCCTTGACAGTTTTCTTATCTGCATGGGTGGCTCCAATGGGCGTTTTCAGCGTCATACTCGTCTGTGCGTTAATTAGTTTAGCCCTCTATATTCAACTTTTTAAAATTTATGTGCAATGACATTTTTAATCACGCTCTTTAATAGAAATTTTTTTGAGAACAGGTTTCTGATCGAAGTAACGGGAGATATAATTGAAGAACAGATGCCATTTCCAGGCGTTTTTTTATGTAAACAAAAGGGGCAGGTTAACAAGTAAATCCCATTTATCCCCAAAAACTGAAAGGAGTTTATTAGTCATTGGGGATAAAAATGCTACCGTGATGCTTTTCCGGATTCTACTTTCAAAAATTTTACCAGACATGAAATTGTAGATACAAAGCAAGCTACTGAATTATTGTTTTCCATTGATATATATCAAGATACTAAACACGGTATAATCTTATACAACGAGCAGAATAAACCAAGCTATTTGCTATTTGCTGTATTCATAGATGAAAGTCCAGCCGCTCATTGAAAAAACAAGGGGGATTTATTTTGGATTTAACTCAATTTACTTCAGGGAAGATCCATTTGAATCAATATGCTACTCATTTAAAACAAAATGGAGCATCTATTCACGTGCATTATTGGGGCGTTATGCCAAAGCATTATGATAACCTGCGGCATAAACATTCTTTTTTTGAAATATGTTATGTAGTTGAAGGTAAGGGAAAATATTTAGACGATGGCCAGACCCATTCACTGCAGGAAAACACAATGTTTCTTTCAAGGCCGGACGTTTTACACCAAATAAAAAGCGAACAAGGACTGTTTCTCCTGTATGTTGCATTTGAATTAATAGAATCAGAATCAAGCGAACAATGGATCAGGATCATGGAGGAAGCCAAGACTTGTTCCAGAGTGAGTATAGAGGTAAAAGATGATACGACCGCTGCATTGCTTTGGAAATCTATGCTTATTCAATCAACAAAGTTTGAGCATATTTTTTTTGAAGAAATTTTAAATAACTTGGCTTTTTCGCTGATTGCCTCGTTACTGCAAACTTTTGTACATTACTCACATAATGATCATCATCATAAGATATTGCCCGAAGCGTGTTCACCTCTGCTTAATCAAGCTACACTTTACATCAAAGATAATCTATCACAATCGTTAAAGCTTACTGATGCGGCTCGTCATTTCCATATTTCCGGTCGGCACTTGTCACGATTATTTGTATCGGAATTAGGTGTAAGTTACTCGGAGTATGTTCAAAATGAGAGGATTCAGAGAGCGGCTACATTACTGAAAACCACAGACTTGTCGATCAAAGATATTGCTGAAAAAACTGGTTTTACAACTGTTCATTATTTTACGCGCGTATTTACTTCTGCACTGAATTCGTCACCTGGACGTTTTCGTGCTCTCTATACAGACTTGAAAACAACCACATATAATGATGAAGCTAATTGAAATCTCCCACTTTTAGGTATGCATTTGAAGTGGGGGATTTCTTGTTAATGAAGGGATCACATAGAAGATGTCTTCATAGTGCAAATAGTTGTCTTTATAGTACAAAGACAGTGAATGCCTTATTGCCCTACAATCACTATTATAAATAATGAATTTTATTTTTTTGCATGAAAAGTAAGCGATTACATTAATGTTTATCTGGTGGGGGGAGGAATGATCATAGTGTTGTAAATGAAGTGCTTATTTTACATGATGTCTTAAAAATACAAAACGGTGTGGCATTTATAGTAAGTATGCCGTTCTGCCTTAGAACAGACTTGTAATAGTGGATGGGATGGAGAATCTCAAGGTTATACGGTTTAGCCAATATGATTGTTACAACATAACAAAGGGGGAATATATGTATGAAACTGAGTAAAAAAGAAGTGACTACTTTCTATCTGATTTTGGTATTTATTTTAGCTGCTTGCAGCGGTGGGGAACAAACGACTTCCAAAGTCGAAGGTAAATCAGGTGGGGCTGGTGATAAAAAGGTGATTGGGATCTCTCTGCAAAATTTCAGTGATGAATTCAGGACATACATGATCGATGCGATGAAGGAAGAAGAGAAAAATCATCCCGATTTCAAGTTTATGTACAGCGATGCGCAAAATGATAGTGCAAAGCAGATGAACCAGATTGAAAATTTTATTGCACAGAAGGTGGATGCTATCATATTTACTCCCGTAGATACAGTGGCAGCAGTAGATATACTGGCACGAGTCAATGAGGCTGGCATCCCAATTATTGTCTCAAACCAGACATTTGACGGTGTAGAAGATGCTACTGCATACGTTGGTTCAGAATCTATTGAATCCGGTCTGCTGCAAATGGAAAAAGTGGCCAAATTGCTTGACGGTAAAGGCAATATCGCCATTATGCATGGACAAATGGGACATGAAGCGGAAATTATGAGAACAGATGGAAACAAGGAAATCATTGCAAAGAATCCGGGAATGAAAGTTGTTTTGGAAGATACTGCTGAGTGGAACCGTGAAAAAGGGTTAACGTTAATGGAAAACTGGTTGCATTCCGGTAAAAAAATAGATGCCGTTGTGGCTAACAACGATGAAATGGCGATCGGAGCGATTATGGCTCTTGAAGCAGATGGGAAACTTGATGAAGTGATAGTTGCGGGAGTCGATGCCACACCAGCTGCTTTAGAATTTATGCAATCCGACAAACTCGAAGTGACCGTCTTCCAGGATGCGATTGGCCAAGGAGTGGGCAGTATACAAACAGCTGTAAAAGCAGCAAACGGTGAACCAGTCGAAGATGTGATCGTTCCTTATAAATTGGTAACGCCAGACAATGTAGAAGAGTACGCAGAGATTTATAAATAATCGTTGATTGCAAGAGTAATAATGGCTTCAATTTTACGGATACGCTGGAATCAAATCTTTAATGGTTTAGATAGATTGAATATTATTACTAGTTAATTAATACCGAACATCTTCAGGAAACTGTGCGGAATTTCAGATAAAAGAAAACCCATTGAACACATTTATAGATTTCAAAAAACGTAGAAAAGCGACATAGATGGAAGTGGATCATATGAGTACTCTGAATTCAAAAACAAACAGATTTGTATTTTTGCTAGTCTCATTTATTCTTTGGTTTTCGCATTTTATCTATGTTCCTATTTTGTCTCCTTATATTGAATCAATGGGAGGCAAATACACTTTTATTGGTATAGTTTTGAGCAGCTATGGGCTCATGCAATTTATATTTCGGCTTCCGATTGGGATTTGTTCTGATCTTATCAAATTAAGAAGGCCATTTATCATCTTTGGGATGTTAACAAGTGCATTTAGTTGTTTGCTATTTGCATTGACTGATAGCTTGGGGTTGGTACTTTTATCGCGCTCCCTCGCCGGAGTTGCCGCAGCAACCTGGGTTGCTTTCACTGTACTATACTCCAGTTATTTTGCTGATCGGGAAATTCATCGTGCTACGGGCAGCATTTCGTTTGTTATTGTGCTGGCGCAACTCCTGGGCATGAGTGTAAGTGGTTATATTGCAACTGAATGGGGATGGCACGTTCCATTCTGGGTAGGCGGGATCGTGAGTATCATCGGTGCCGCACTCTCCTTCTTCATTTATGAGCCAAAGGAAGGAATAGTGAGGGAGCCGGTTAAAATAAAAGATCTAATCTCCGTCATGAGAGAACCGCTGTTGCTTAAGATATCATTATTGTCGATTTTGGCGCACAGTATCATTTTTACTACCATGTTTGGTTTCATCCCTGCCTTTGCATTAAACATTGGTCTTCAGGCCAGTGATATTAGTCTAATCGTGTTTTCGTTTATGATTCCCCATGCAATCGCAACTCTTTTTATGGGGAAGGTAGTTGTACCGATTTTTGGTCAATGGAAATCCTTGAAGATCGCATTTTTGGCAACTTCATTTTTTACATTCGTCACACCATTTGTTGATTCAAAAATATGGCTTTGCATGGTCCAAGCTTTTAATGGTTTCTCGCTCGGACTACTTTTCCCATTGCTGTTAGGAATGGCGATCGAATCTATCTCACATGAAAAAAGAGCAACAGCAATGGGGACATACCAGGCATTGTATGCAATCGGCATGTTTACCGGTCCATTTCTTGCAGGTGTATTGAATTCAATGATGGGAATAGCGGCCGGGTTTTATTTTGCCGGCATATTGGGCCTGCTGGCCGCCTTATTGGTTGTGTTTTGGAATAACAGTGAAGAACATTACAAATCTATTAGCTTAAATAGCGGAAGTTAAAGTTATTGAATATGAGGGGGGAGATTGTAGTGATGAAGGCCGGTCTCGTTACGGATATTTTGGGCTGTATGCCGTTGGAAGAAATGCTTGATACATGTGTTGATTTAGGGTTTGAAGCACTTGAGTTGGGGTGCGGAAACTGGTCCAAAGCGCCACATGTTGATTTGGAAGGGCTGATCGAGAGTGCAAATCAACGGGACAGATTTCTAAACGCTATAAAAAGCAGGGGTCTTGAAATAGTCGCTTTGAATTGTTCAGGCAATCAGCTTGACCCAACTGAAGTAGGAAGAGCACATAAGGAGGTAGTTGAAAAAACCTTTCAGCTTGCCGAGTTATTGGGAGTAAAAACAATTGTCATGATGTCCGGTTGCCCTGGCGGCGGCCCAAAAGACGCGACACCGAATTGGATCACGCATACTTTCCTGCCCAGCCATGATGAAATTTTAGAATGGCAATGGAATGAGGTTGCGTTCCCATACTGGGAAAAAGCTGCGAAGCTGGCAAAAGACCATGGCGTTCAAAAAATTGCGATTGAAAACTTGGGAAACAATTTAGTTTACAACCCGGAAACACTTTTTAAGTTAAGAAACCAAGTTGGCGATATGGTTGGAATGAACTTTGACCCAAGTCATTTATTTTGGATGGGCAGCGATCCGATCCTCGCCGCAAGGGCATTGGGTAGTGCTATATACCATATCCACGCTAAAGATGTGCGAATAGAAAGAGGAATCAATGACGTCCATGGGCTTCTTGATGTTAAACCGATGGAGAGCTTTGCGACACGTTCATGGAATTACGTCGCACTGGGACATGGGCATGATGTGAGCTGGTGGAAGGAATTTTTCACCGTCGTGAAAATGACTGGCTATGATGGTCCGGTCGTTCTTGAAATGGAAGATTTAACGATGAATCCTCTTACCGGTGTAAAAAAATCAATGCATGTTCTCAAAGAAGCGTTACCAAGAGAATTTGAAATACGCATGGCACAGAAAACGTTCTAACCGGTTGTGGTCATGTGTTTATGATCAAATATATAAAGCTGAACATAGGAGGGAATTATGATGACATTGAGATTGGGCGTAATCGGAACAGGTGCAATCGGACAGGATCATATCCGGAGAATCACTGATTCGTTAACAGGAGCGGAGATTGTTGCCGTCACAGACATTAATGCAGCACAAGCTCGCGCAGTAGTTGAAAACGAAAAGATCAATGCGAAGGTTTATGAAAATGGGCATGATGTCATTAATGCTACTGACGTGGATGGAATTCTGGTCACTTCCTGGGGCCCTTCACATGAAGAATTTGTGCTCGCATCCATTACTGCAGGAAAACCTGTGTTTTGCGAAAAACCACTTGCCACGACTGCTGAAGGCTGCAAAAGAATCGTTGATGCAGAGATAGCACATGGCAAACAGCTGGTTCAAGTAGGTTTTATGCGGCAGTACGATAAAGGTTACCGTGCATTGAAAAATGTCGTAGATAATGGAAAAGTCGGGGCGCCGCTGATGGTTCATTGTGCGCATCGTGCTCCATCTGTTTCAAACTTCAGTGGTGATATGGCAATTACAGATGCTTTTGTACATGAAATAGATGTTTTGCGATGGTTGCTCAATGACGATTATGTTTCTGCCCAGGTGATCCTGCCAAAAAACACTACCCTTGCAGATAAAGGACTTCAGGATCCGCATATTGTTTTATTGGAAACAAAGCAGGGAATCCGAATTGACACAGAAATCTTCGTCAATTGCCAATACGGATACGATATCCAATGCCAGGTCGTTGGTGAAACGGGCACGGCAAATTTACCTGAGCCATTGAGTGTTCTTTTGCGCAGTGAAGCAAAACTATCAACCGAAATTTTAGTAGATTGGAAGGATCGCTTTATCGATTCCTATGATACTGAGCTCCAGGAATGGATTAATTCAACTGTAAAAGGCGAAATGCATGGTCCATCAGCCTGGGATGGTTTTGTTGTCGCCGTGACGGCTGATGCTTGTGTAAAAGCAAAGCACACAGGTGAGATCGTGCCAATTACAATGCCGGAACGTCCTGCATTCTATGATAAATTTTTTGTTTTGCAATGATTGTAGCGTAGCATTGCGGTGCTTGGTGATGAAGAACCAAAGAAGCTGAATTGGAATCTTGAGCGTATTTTGAGTGATGTAAGTGCGTTGCTTCATTAAAATTAAATGACATGTATTTTCCTAGTGCCGAACATATCGAACCGGATTTGTTCGGCTTCGTTTGTTTTGATAGAGAATCAACCAGAAAAATTAACAAAATCATTAGAACTTGGATCATTTGTAGGAGATTCAGAAAGTTAAATAACAGGAATGTTAAGGGTATTGATAGAATGTTTGGAGTTAAATTTTCAAATTAAACATTATATAAATGAAATATATAGGAACATATCAGCTGTCTAACCTATCAGCTATGATAGTAAGGTTAGGCAGCTCAATTTATGTATGTTTTGTTGTATTACAATTAATACATCGTTTCGTCCAGAAAATAGTTGGCTTGTATAATAATTCTTTTATTTATGTTGTTACCCGTGTAAATTTCGTAATGTAATGAGCTAACCAGAAAAACGGAAAAAGTTGCCAAATACACAGAATTATGCAGGAGGATATGAGAATAACTGTGCGTTTTCAGTCGAAAAATTGCTTTATAAAATTCATTAACCTAGAAGTGTATAAGCCTAATGTGAAATTTAATAACCTAATATGTTTGTTTAAAGACTGATTTAATTAATACTTTTTTTAAGCGCCCTAAATACCTCTGATAACCTCGTTGTATTGTCATCAATTTCATCTCTGTTATTATTTTCATATTCAAAGATCAGCGGATTTCCAATTATAATTTTTATTTTCTTATTAGTGAACAATTCTTTCAGATTGGTGGGTCCTGAATAGGCCGCTGGTACTATTGGAACTTTTCCCATTTTGGCAATTGTCACTGCTCCTCTTTTTAGTGGAGCTTCCTCCGATGTTCGGGTTCCAGAGGGAAATATCCCAACATTTTTCCCACTTTTTAATAATTGAATAGGAATTTTAATACTGCTTGTTCCCGGATTTTTTCGGTCTACCGGAAAGGCATTTATAGCTGTTAAGAACCGGGAAAACAATGCATTGCGAAATAATTCTTTTTTAGCCATGAAGTGAATTTGTTCAGGCAAGATGGCAGCACCAAGAGCGACAACATCGACCCATCCCCGATGTGTACAGGCAATTATATAACCTGGATTTTTCGGTAGATTTTCTTTGTTAACAATGATAAATGCTCCTCGCATTTTTAATATGACTTTTAGTATGTTCGTGATAATTCTATACATATTTTTCATCCACCTAACAATTCCAATTTAGTTAATGCTCCATTTTCAGTGAATCCTCTGCCAATACCATAAAGAACAATTTTGTCATGCTTGTTTATCTTCCCGGCTAAGTTAGACCCCCGGGCATAAAGCTTATACATATAAAACCGTAGTGATAATACTGCGTGAGATTGAACCATATCGTATACCTCCATTATTTATTTTATCACTAAGTATTAGTACTAGGTATTAAAAAAGAAAGTTTTTACGAATTGGAGCATTAATCCCCTTTTGATATAAAATAAAGAAAACATATACATATAGAAGGAGTTTGATGGATAGTGCAAAAATTTACTACCTTTTTAATGTTCGATGGCAAAGCTGAAGAAGCAATGAGTTTTTACACGACTGTATTCAAAAATTCAGAAATTCTAGGTATTGCCCGCTATGGAGCAGCTGGCCCTGGTGCAGAAGGAACAGTGATGCATGCTACTTTCTCACTGAACGGACAGGAGTTTATGTGTATAGATAGCAATGTTAAGCATGACTTTACGTTTACTCCTGCTATCTCAATATACGTAGCATGTGATTCTGAGGATGACATTGATGAAGTATATGAAAAGCTATCACTAGATGGCGGAGTGCTTATGCCGTTAGCTCAATATCCATTCAGTGAAAAATACGGTTGGGTCATTGATAAATTTGGTGTGACATGGCAGTTAAACCTGGGAAATAGATAAGGTTAACTTGGAGGTAGAATGACTGGATCCGAACAATCTCATTGAACATGCTTTTCACTTAAATATCGAGGGCGCGGATGCGAGGGTTTAAATTTAAAAGCAGAGGTTCCAAACGCCGGGCATCTGTTATCAGGTAAATTTTAAGGATAGAAAGATTGGTTAAAAGCAACACAGGGATGGCGTAATGCTCGTCATCCCGTTGACTAATAAAGGGATAAATCAAAACCGGATAGGAGACGTATGATGAAAAAGTACAGAATCGCGGTAATCCCGGGAGATGGTATCGGGCCGGAGGTAGTGGCAGAAGGAATTAAGGTATTAAATAAAGTGGCAGAATTGGATGCCAGCTTTGAATTTGAATTTACTTATTTTCCTTGGGGATGTGAATATTATAGCCAATATGGAAAAATGATGGAGGATGATGGGCTGGAGCAGCTTAAGGACTATGATGCAATATACCTTGGTGCTGTTGGTTATCCGGGCGTTCCTGACCATATTTCCCTGTGGGAGCTTTTGCTGAAAATCCGCAAGGGTTTCGATCAGTATGTAAACCTTCGCCCGATCAAATTGCTGGAAGGAGCACCATGTCCTCTAAAGGATGTTTCCCGAGAGCAGATTGATATGCTGGTCATCAGAGAAAACAGTGAGGGTGAATATGCTGGTGCCGGGGATTGGCTTTTTAAAGATCAGCCTCATGAAGTGGTTTTGCAAACCGGTGTTTTTTCAAGAACTGGAGTGGAGAGAATCATTCGCTATGGATACGAAGAGGCCCGAAAGCAAGGAAAATCGCTGACCAGTATCAGCAAAGGCAATGCGTTGAATTATTCGATGGTATTCTGGGATCAGGTGTTTGACGAGGTCGGAAAAGAATATCCAGATGTTAAAACATATTCTTACCTAGTTGATGCAGCCGCCATGTTTTTCGTTAAACAGCCATGGCGTTTTGAAATTGTGGTGACTTCCAATTTGTTTGGCGACATTATTACAGATTTAGGGGCGGCCATTGCAGGCGGGCTGGGCCTTGCGGCTGGTGCAAATATTAACCCTAGCCGTCAATTCCCATCCATGTTTGAGCCAATTCACGGATCTGCACCTGATATTGCAGGAAAAAATATCGCCAATCCTTTAGCGGCTATTTGGTCTGCCAGCCAGATATTGGATTTCTTCGGTCATCAAGAATGGGGAAAAGAAGTGCTTAACTCTATTGAACAGGTGTTGACTGAAGGGCAAGCGCTGACTCCTGATATGGACGGCCAATCTACTACAATGGAAGTAGGCGAAGCTGTTACAGGCAAGTTACGCAGCCTTAAAACCGAATCAATTAATGGATAGGAGGTAACGCATGCTTTCTATAGACCCGAACACTTTGGAGGAAAAAGAAAATTATAAATTCTTAACCGGCAGCATTATTCCAAGGCCGATTGCTTTTGTCACATCAGTTTCTAAGGAGGGTGTATTGAATGGGGCTCCGTTCAGCTATTTTAATATTGTTGCTTCCAGCCCTCCGTTAATTTCTCTTTCTATTCAAAGAAAACAAGGAGTTCGAAAGGATACTGCACGCAACATTATTCAAAATCGCGAATTCGTCGTCCATATTACGGATGAGGAAAATGTTGAAAGAATCAATATCACAGCTGCGAGCCTGCCAGCCGCTGAAAGCGAAATATCTCTGGCTCGATTAACACCTGCAGAAAGTAATAAAATATCGGTCCCAGGAATAAAGGAAGCAAAAATACGTTTTGAATGCGTGCTCGAAGATTTTCTGGAGTTGGGTGGTACAAAAGGAGAGCCAGCATGCGACTTGCTGATCGGCCGGGTTGTCCAGTATCATATCGAAAATGATTTATATGAACAGGGCAGAATCAACAAGGATATGCTTGCTGCTGTCAGCCGCCTGGCAGGCAACGACTATGCCACAATAGGAAAAGTTTTCTCGATCAAGAGGCCGAAGTAGCCTGATATAGCTAAACAAACCAGAAAACCGTACTGCCTCGGAAGTATACAAAGGAGTACATAGCGAATAATTTTTTGAGGGTGTTCCAAAAGCTTAGCTTTTGAAACATCCTCTTTTTCTAGTTAGTAAGAAAACATCCCTTCGTTCCATTATTATGCCACGACCCTACTAACCGCGCCCGGGACACAATTGACAAACCACCTTCATGAGAAAGTGATAAGATCTTTTAATATCAACACAAGAGTAGCTCGGCATTCTATTTATAGTTGAGTAAAGTTTTATTAAAATACTGTGTTATCTACACAAACATCCAATCCTCTGACTTAGTACCCGATCGAAAAGTATTGCTCACACGAAATATAATTAGCACTATTTACATACGGAAGTTACAAGTTGTCGGAATATTAAGTAATCAACACTCATACACATTACTATCAACTGAAATCAACAACAATACACAAAACATCCAACAAAAATTTATAGATTCCCATGGCATGATGTGGTTTTTTAAAATAACCCAACATAAATGTAAAAAGGAGTTGTTCATATGTTTGATTCTGTAAAAGGAAAGACTGTTATCGTCACTGGCGGCAGTAAAGGGATTGGAAAAGGAATCGCACGGACTTTTGCGAATCATGGAGCGAATGTGGCGATTGTTGCAAGAAATCTTGCTGCTGCAGAAGCATGTGCAGTTGAACTTAATCGGGGGAATGGCAAAGTTTATGCACTTTGTGGGGATGTTACAGACCGTGGATCCATGGAGGCAGTGGCTAAACAGGTCAATGAAACATTTGGCAGCATCGATGTGTTATGTGCGAATGCCGGAATCTTTCCTTCAGTAACCCTTGAGCAAATGACAACCGAAGATTGGGATACTGTCATGAATACTAATGCGAAGGGAACTTTGCATGCTGTACAAGCGTGTATACCATACCTAAAACAAGCGACATATGGACGTATCGTGATTACCTCTTCGATTACTGGCCCTGTTACCGGTTACGCGGGTTGGTCGCACTATGCAGCGAGCAAGGCAGCACAACTGGGTTTTATGAGAACAGCGGCATTGGAGCTGGCTGGTGATAATATCACGGTCAATGCGGTGCTGCCAGGAAATGTACTTACGGAAGGATTAGAAGGTTTAGGGGATGATTATCTGCAAGAGATGGCATCTGCCATTCCAATGCAAAAATTAGGGAGTGTCGAAGATATCGGTTATGCTGCGCTATTTTTAGCATCAAAGGAAGCAGGCTTTATCACAGGGCAGACGATCATTGTTGATGGCGGTCAAATTTTACCTGAAAATTAAAAAAATAGTGATATTTTTAATAGCTGTTGAAATGTTTAGTGCTCCAATTCATTAACGTAATAGGTGGTACTAAAAATGTCATTATCCTTTAAGGAACGCAAAATAACGATATTGGAAGCTTTAGCAAGAGAAGAAAAGGTGCAGGTCCGGGAACTGGCCAATAAACTTCAGGTTTCCGATGAAACGATCCGGCGTGATTTGGATCGGCTTGAAAAAGAAGGAATACTGAAGAAGGTTTATGGAGGAGCTGTAAAAACGAAGATCAATAGTTGGGAATTACCCTTTGACCAAAAAACAACTATTAATATAAGAGAAAAACAAGCCATTTGCAGGACGGCGGCGCAATTGGTTGAAGATGGTGACATTATCATGATAGGTAATGGGACCACACCATTAGAAATTGTTCATCACTTAGCGAATAAAAATGATATTACACTGATTACCCATTCTATTCCTGTTATGTTGATAGCCATGGAAGTATTTAAAGGTCGTATGATTTTTACCGGCGGGGAATTTGAAGGAAATCAAAAATACACCAGCGGCCCCCTCTCTGAAAGGATGCTTGAGATGCTGAAGGCAAATAAAGCGTTCATATCTGCAGGGGGAATCTCAACGGTCAACGGAATTACAGACTATGATATCAGCGGATCAAGCATCTCCCGGAAAATGATTGAACGTGCTGACGATGTCTTTATACTGGCTGATCATTCCAAGTTCGGAAAAACGACCTTCGCCTATATGTGTTCCTTAACAGATGCGTCAATGATCATTACCGATAAGAGTTGCCCTGAGGAATGGAAAAAGATTTTAGCTGAAAAAGAAATTGAACTTTTGATAGCAGATGAAATGTAATTATAAAGGGATATTTATTGTAACCAACACACAAAACTGGTTTTAAAGAAGCGGGGAGAAGACCATGATCAAACAAAGAAATAAGGATTCTGTTCTTGAACAATCTATTAAATGGTGGAATCCTGGGAAAACAAGGCAATGGCAGAACGATGGCATTGATTTGGTAATGGGAAAACGTGAAGGATATTATTTCTACGATATCGATGGAAAAAAGTTAATGGACGTCCATTTAAATGGCGGGACATATAATCTGGGCCATCGTAATCCAGAAATTATTGCCACTTTAAAAGAAGCCTTAAATGAATTCGATATTGGAAACCACCATTTCCCTGCTATAACCCGCGCCCAGCTTTCAGAAGATCTTTCTAAATGTACACCGGACGGCTTACAGTATTCGATTTTCTCAAGTGGTGGAAGTGAAGCGATAGATGTTGCCATAAAATGTGCCCGTTATGCGACAAAACGAAAAAAAATCGTGTCCATTCTATATGGTTACCATGGACATACTGGACTGGCAGTATCTTTGGGAAATGAACGGTATTCCCGTCCCTTCTTAAGCGAAGGGAATCCAGAGGATTTTATTCATGTGCCTTTTAATGATTTGGAGACAATGGAGATGGTCCTTTGTCATGAAGATGTTGCCTGTGTGGTAATCGAAACCATTCCGGCTACATACGGTTTTCCTCTTCCGGAAAATAGGTACCTCGCTTCCGTCAAAAGTATGTGTGAAAAATATGGCTCTTTTTATATCGCTGATGAAGTGCAAACTGGCTTAATGCGTACTGGAAAACTATGGGGGATCGAACACTATGGGGTTGAGCCCGATATTTTAGTTACTTCGAAGGGATTCAGTGGCGGCATATATCCGATCGCAGCCACCGTGGTCAACAAAAAAGCGGGAAACTGGATGAATGAGGATGGCTTTGCTCATATCTCGACATTTGGAGGTTCGGAGCTGGGCTGTATTGTCGCAATGAAGGTTTTAGAGATATCACAACGCAAGGAAGTGAAACAAAACGTCGATTTTGTCGCGCGCTATTTACGAACAGGACTCGAAACAATCAAAGAGCAATATTCTGATTTTATGGTGGGAATTCGTCAATTAGGCGTTGTGATGGGACTGGAATTCAGTCATCCAAAAGGAGCAATTTATGTTATGCAGTGTCTATATAAAAATGGAGTGTGGGCGATTTATTCGATGCTTGATAATAAGGTTCTGCAATTTAAGCCTGGATTGCTTTGTGATAAAGATTATTGTGATGAACTGCTTTCGCGCTGTGAACTGAGTATTAAACAGGCAGCACAAAAGGCTTATAGCTATAACTAACGCATAGAAGGGAGAAGTAAAATGAGCGATTCATCCGTCGACCCTTTAAAAGATTCGTTAGAAAAATTTAATCAAATTGCTAATAGCGCTATCCATTTGTACCCCTTTTTGTCCCAAGCTAAGATTCAACTTCTCAATTACTCGGAAAATGCTACCTATCTAGTGGACAATTCCGTCACAGGTAAAAATTATGTATTGCGGGTGGGACGTCCCGGATACCATAGCAAATCTGAAGTTGAAAGTGAGCTCGCATGGTTGAGATCAATAGATGCACACTCTTCTATCAAAGTTTCATTACCTATTTCCGGAAGTAACGGTGATGATGTTCAGGTAGTAGACCATGAACAAAACCCATACTACTGTACCTTGTTCACTTTTTTAGAAGGCAGTGCCCCGGATGAAGATAATGAAAATGAACTAATCAAACAATTTGAATTTCTGGGTGAAATTACAGCTCAATTACATGAACATAGTGTCAATAACAGGAAAAACCTCACACATCTTAGCCGACTGACTTGGGACTATGAAACCATTCTTGGGCCAAACCCGAAGTGGGGAAGATGGCAGGATGGTTTAGCAATTACACCTGAAAGAGCGAAATTGTTTTCCAAAGTATCAGAAAAAATTAAAGAAAGACTTGATCGCTTTGGAAAAGGGCCTGATCGATATGGATTAATTCATTCAGATTTACGGCTTGCGAATTTACTTGTTGAACGCGATCAAATAAAAGTGATTGATTTTGATGATTGCGGTTTTGGCTGGTATCTTTATGATTTGGCTACCTCGTTAAGTTTTATCGAACATAAATCATATGTGCATGCGCTAATTGATGCATGGTTAACAGGTTATCGAAAGATTCGTTCTCTGACTGAAGAGGAGGAACTTGAAATCCCTACTTTTATTATGATGCGCAGATTACAGCTAATAGCCTGGATCGGCAGTCGGGATAATGAAACGACCAGGGAATTAGGGAGTGGTTTTACAGTTGACACTGACTCTTTGGCAGAAAAATATGTACAATATGCAGAAATATAATTTCTGCACTAAACGCTTTTCAACATCAATTTAAACAAAATGCAATCGGTATGCGCATTGGAGGCGAGAAAAATGAATGCGGCCTTAGTAGAAAAGATTACGAGATTGGTACTTTTAGAGCTAAAGGAGAACTCTCATTCCTCTTTAGAATGTAGCTGGAACGATAGACATCCTTCCACGGATGTGCAGCCTAATTATCGTCCACTCACAGAAGAGGAGTTGAAGAAATGGAATGCTATTTCTTCTTCTATTGGTATAGCACAAACAACGAAATCTTCTATTGATGAAAACCCAAAACTGATTCCTCTAACAGAGGAAGAGTTGAAAGTTTGGGAGATTATTTCTTCTTCTATTGGAACAGGGAAAAATGCAAAACCTTCTGAACACGAACATGCTCCTTTTTCAGACGAGGACCCGCAACATTGCTCTCCTAAAAAGGAAACAAAAACCGGAATGTACACGGATGTAGACAAAGATTTGAGAAATGCTAAGGTGAAATTCTTTCGCCATCATTAACGATAGAGATTGTGAAAGGAGTGTTCCCCATTATTGAACTGGACTATGACTTGAAATCGATCCAGGAAATGAGAGAAGCGGTTCGCCGCGCGAACGAGGCAATATTGAAGTTTCAACAGTTTTCACAGGAACAAGTCGATCGAATCGTTAAAAATATGGCGGAAGCTGCATATCAAGCATCCGAATCCTTAGCCCGGTTAGCAGTAGATGAAACGGGAATGGGTGTGGTCGAACATAAAAAGATCAAAAATGAATTAGGTTCCATGGGTGTCTATGAAGCGATTAAGGATCAGAAAACTGTTGGAGTGATTCGAACAGATCCAGTTAAGAAAATTACCGAAGTTGCTTATCCTTTCGGTGTGATAGCCGGTATTATTCCAACTACGAACCCTACTTCAACAGCCATCTTCAAAACCCTTATTTCACTGAAAGCACAAAATGGGATTGTCGTAAGCCCTCATCCATCGGCCGTAAATTGTACAGTAGAAGCATTGAAAATTTGTAACGAAGCAGCTGTAGAAGCTGGTGCTCCAGAAGGACTAATCGGTTGGATCACAACACCAACCATGGCAGCGGCCACCCAACTAATGCAACATCACGATATCAATCTGATCCTGGCAACAGGAGGAGGTGGATTAGTTCGAGCTGCGTATAGTTCTGGAAAACCAGCCTACGGGGTGGGACCGGGGAATGTACCAGTATATATCGATAAAACAGCTAATGTAAATAAGGCAGTAAAGATGATTGTCGATAGTAAAACGTTTGATAATGGCACCATTTGTGCCACAGAACAATCAATTGTCGTTCACAGAAATATTAAAGAAATAACGATTAGAGAGTTAAAAAATAACGGCGCATACTTTCTTAATGAAGCTGAAAAAGCAAAGGTGGAAAATATTATTTCCCCCGTAAAAGGCAAGCTAAACCCGGCTATTGTGGGACGAACAGCTGAAACCATTGCTGAAATGGCCGGAATTGAGGTTCCGAACGGGACACGAATATTAATTTCTGAAGAAAACCGGATTGGGAAGGATATCCCTTTTTCGATTGAAAAACTGTCGCCAATTTTTGCTTTGTATACAGCAGATGATGTAGAAGAGGCGAAAACAATTTGTCTGGCATTATTGAATCTCGGAGGCAGAGGACATAGTTTGTCACTTCATTCAAACGATGAAACAGTAGTCAATATGTTTGGCATTGAAATGCCCGTTTCACGTATCTTGGTGAACACGCTTGCTTCCATCGGTGCCGCAGGAGCAACAACAGGATTAACAGCCTCAATGACATTGGGTTGCGGGTCATATGGCGGAAATATTACCTCCGACAATATCACAGCTCATCATTTGATCAATATAAAACGAATCGCCTATGGAATTAAAGATGTCTCGATACCAAAACCATCGAAATATACGAAAGAAGGGATTCAGCAAAACTTAACCACCGACAGCGTTGATCAAATTGTTAAACAAGTGATTAGAGAAGTGGATATGAAATCAACATCAGCTGATCCCGACTTAGTTTCGCAGTTGGTAAAGAGCGTTATCGAGAAGTATCAAAATCAATAATTAGGAGGAGTCCAGCATGGCTAAAGATATTAACGGTGCACTTGGAATGATCGAAACGAGAGGATTGGTTGCTTCATTGGAAGCGGCGGATGCGATGGTGAAGGCTGCCAATGTGAACATAGTAGGGAAGGTTCATGTAGGCGGAGGGATTGTTACTGTGCTTGTAACGGGTGATGTTGGGGCAGTTAAAGCGGCAACTGATGCAGGCAGCGCGGCTGCACAGCGTGTTGGGGAACTTATTTCCGTTCATGTCATTCCACGGCCTCATAATGAGCTGCAAATCATTCTGCCAAAAATAGAGTCTTGAAAACTAGCTAAGCAATAATAGAGTGAGGTTCATGAGATGATCAAACTTGACTCACAACAAATTGTAAAAGAAGTGTTACGAAAATTAGAGGAGAGAAGGCATGACACAATAGCTATTCCTGTTGCCGTTTCAGCGCGCCACTGTCATCTGAGTGGGATGGCTTTAGAAAAACTGTTTGGGAAAGGGTATCAGCTAACAAAGAAGTCGGATTTATCACAACCAGGCCAATTTGCTGCAAATGAAACGGTAACCATCGCAGGGCCCCGCGGGAGCATCGAGAAGGTTCGAGTCCTCGGACCGTTAAGAAGAGCGGCACAAGTTGAAATAAGTAGAACAGATTCGATCCGGCTCGGGGTGAATCCGCCGATCCGTGAGTCAGGAAACATTCAGGGCTCCTCCCCGGTAACAATTGTCGGACCAAAAGGAAGTATCTATTTGGACGAAGGATTGATCATCGCCCAGGCTCATATTCATATGCCACCAGCTGATGCGCATCACCTTGATTTGCACGACGGCGACTATGTAAAGGTAGAAATCTCTAATGAGGAGCGTCCGATCACGTTCGAACGGGTGCGTATTCGTGTATCGCCTAAATTCATATTAGAAATGCATATTGATACAGATGAAGCAAACGCTGGTGCGATAAAAAATGGCCAGAAAGGGAGATTAGTCAAAGCGGGGTTGACATATGACCAATCAATATGATGTTGAAGAAATTGTCATCGCAGTCCTCCGGAGAATGGAATCGGCTAAGCAGAAAAAGCAGCAGCTTCTTGTCATTGCTAAGGATCTGCAGCAACACAAGGAGCAGATAGAGGAGCTCAAATCGCATTGGGATGTCATCGAGAGGCAGCCTGATAGCAGTGATATTCCCTGTTCGACCTGCCAAGCGGTTTTTTTGGACGTGAATCAGGACTTACTTGTAAAGGGAGCATTAGGCATTATTGATACACCTGAGAGCTTGTTATTTTCCAAATTGATGTCTCAAGGATTCCATGTTGATTTTGTTCCGAACAACTCTTTATCGTGGATTCTAAAACCCCATGACAATCAAACGGTAAACAACAAATATATGACGCAGTTATTAGATTATCATCAACGATTACAAGATTTTGGGGTTCACTTTTATCCGTTGAAATCAATTATCCCAGAGGAAAAAGAGCAGTTGTCTCGTTCTTCCGACGGAAAGCAATTTATCAACTTTGATGAGAAATTACTAACGAAAGAGATAATTGATCGGTGGAAAGAGGACTGTATACATGTTCATCATGATACGATCATCACTCCTTTGGCACGAGATACCGCAAAAGAGAAGGACATAAAAATTATCGATGGCAGAGGCTAAAAGGGGAGTGACTCATGATCATTGGTACAGTGGTAGGCAACATCTGGGCAACACGAAAAGAGGAAGGATTAACAGGATTAAAGTTCTTGGTGATCCAGCCTGATCTGTTAGACCGTGATAATCCACGAGAGCCGGCATTGGTTGCAGTAGATCGGATCGGAGCCGGGTTAGGGGATAAAGTAATGGTTACGAAAGGTTCCCCTGCTTCGTACTCAGACGATAATAGGTTACCCATAGATGCATTAGTGATCGGAATTATTGATGCAATTGATACACGAAAGGGTGAGGACGGTGACTAAAGCGTTAGGAATGGTGGAAACCAGGGGATTGGCAGCTTCGATCGAAGTAGCGGATGCGATGTTAAAGAATGCAAATGTCAGCCTTGTCAAACAGTCAATGGTAGACGCGGCACTGGTAACTATATTGGTAGAAGGTGATGTAAGTGCTGTGCAGTCTGCTGTTGAATCGGGCAAAAAAGTGGCGGAAAGAACGAAAGCACTAGTCGCCTTTAATGTCATTCCTCATCCCGATATCGACACGAGTCAATTGATCGAAGACAAAAATGAAGTTAAACAGTTAAAAAACGAACGGGAACAGACTGACAAACAATCAGCTGATACGGAAAACGCTGAGCAATAGAAGAATCAAAATCAGCAATGATGGAACCAGTTATCATTTCAATAGGGTTCAATATTTTTGGGGAAAGGGGGGATCAAACGTGTCATTTAAACGGAAAAAGTTTGCAGTGATTGGATCGGGATATACAGGCACCACGATCGCGTTAATGATTGCACAAAAAGAGCTTGGCGATATTGTGCTTGTTGATATTCCCTCTTTGCAGAACCCTACAAAAGGAAAAGCGCTAGACCTGTTAGAAACAGGACCGATACAAAAGTTTGATTATGCTATTACAGGAACCTGCAATTATGAAGATATTAGCGATGCAGATGTAGTTATTATCACTGCCGGGATTGCAAGAACACCGGGTATGACCAGGGACGATCTCGCTGCAACAAATGCACAAATAATGGCTGAAGTGTCAGCACAGATAGCTTACTATGCTCCTGAAAGCTATGTTTTAGTACTTAGCAACCCAGTAGATGCAATGACATATATTTGCTTTAAGTCGACCGGCTTTCCGAAAAACAGGGTGATCGGTCAATCCGGGGTGCTGGATACTGCCAGGTTTATTGCATTTGTCGCCGCAGAGTTAAATATTTCGGTTGAAGATGTTTCGGGTTTTGTTTTAGGAGGCCATGGAGATACAATGGTTCCTTTAATTCGTTATTCGTATGCAGGAGGAATCCCTTTAGAAAAAATTTTATCAGAAGAAAAAATTGCTGCGATTGTTGAACGAACCCGTAAAGGCGGAGAAGAAATTGTTAAATTGCTTGGCCAGGGAAGTGCTTATTATGCCCCTGCCGCTTCAATTGTCCAAATGGCAGAAGCGATAGTGAAAGACAAAAAGCGAATTCTTCCTTCCGTAGCATATTTGGAGGGAGAATACGGTTACGAAGATATATATCTTGGAGTTCCTGCGATTCTTGGCGGAAACGGCATAGAAAGTATTATTGAATTACCGCTAACAGCTGAAGAAAAACTAGCCTTGGACATTTCAGCTGAATCGGTAAAAAACGTTTTGAACCTGCTTAGATGAAGAAGAATATTTTTTTGAGATTAATTTTCAAAATATTTAAAAAATATTTCTCTTATTTTAGCAAGGAGGTGATTGTAGCGAAACAATACTGGAGTGTCGCAACTTTTGGAACCCTGTTGCTGCAACAAGTCGTAATGGATGTGTCAGATATAGTCTCTTTGGGTGCCTGAAATGTATGAGAAAACCATATGGAGAGAAGGGGGAAAACATGTCTAATTCTGGTCTCGCGTTGTTTGAACAGAAATCAAGCGGTGGCATCGCACGGCAAATCAGTCCAATCGATACGATGATCTACTCAGCTGCAAACCCGGGGTTAATGTTTGCACTCGTATACATTATGTGGGCTCCATTTTTGTATCCGGGGGCACATATGGTTTGGGCTATTTTAGCTGTATCACAAATGTTTATTATTGCAGGGTTATATTGGTTATTTTCCGTATCCATGCCAAGGTCAGGCGGTGAATATATCTATATTAGCCGTATTCTGCATCCGTCACTGGGCTTAATGGCGAGTTTTATGATTACCTTTACTTCAATCTCGTGGACAGGAATTCTGTTGAATTGGATTATAAAATGGTCCATTGTAGAATTCTTCTATTCGATTGCGCTGATTAATGGCAATGATGCGACATGGCTTGGCTATGCTGAGTTTTTTAACAGTAATTACATGCATGCGCTCATCGGAACAGCCATGTTGCTGTTTATCTACTATATTTATTACAAAGGAACAAAGTGGATGGTGCGCTTGGCTTATATCACGTTAGGTGCCACACTTTTGGGAGCTGTAGTATTTATTATCGCAAACCTCGTAACCGGGCAAGGAACTTTTGCAGCAAATTTTACTCAACTAACAGGCTTAAACTATGACGATGTCATTACTATTGCTAAACAAGATGGTTTTACTACAGAATTTCTTTTTGGTGCCACCTTCATGGCTGGATCAACTTATATCATTCTAAATACATTAGGTTCAACCTTTGGAGCAAATCTGGCTGGAGAAGTTCGTAATGTCCAAAAATCTCAGTTGCTTGCATTGTTTGGTTCCCTAGCTATATTAATGGTGATATGGGCTGTTTTCTATGGCATGACTTATATTAACTTTGGTGACGTATGGTCAAACAGCTTATATTATCTTTATAATGCCGGGCATGAGGCTTATCCATTTGCAGGTTATGATCCTTTTATCACGATCATGATTGGTATTATGACAAAGAGTCCTATTTTCGTGTTTTTAATTGCGATATGCTTCGCGATTGCCACATTTGGTTCAGCGGCTGGATTAGGCTTCGGCCCGTCCCGTAACTTCGTTGCCTGGTCATTTGACCGATTAATTCCTAAAAAATTTATGGAACTCAATCCAAAGACAAATTCACCGACGTATGCGTTGAAAACGATTATCGCAGCCGCCTGGGTTTTTCTGATGCTCGATATTTTCGTTCCGTCATGGACTGCAAATATCGCTTACACCATTTTCACCTGGTTCTTGGCGTGGATTTTCTTAGGAATTGCCGGGATCGTTTTTTCAACCCGAAAGAAAGTATTGTTTAATTCCTCGCCGCCGATTGTTAAGACTAAATTTTTGGGAATGCATTTGGTGACCATTTTAGGTTGGTTAACATTGGCGATCAGCGTGTCTATTTGTTATTATCTCCTGATCCCATTCTTTAGAGGCGATTTGCCATTTACGATGATTGTTGTATCCCTCTTGTTAATGTTGATCCCGATTGTCATCTATTTCGTTATGAAACGTTCGCATGCTAAAAAAGGCATCGATATCGATATCCAATTCCAGGAGATACCTTCTGACTGATAGTCTTTTAAAAATAATAAGAGCGATACGGGGTGAGGAGAAATTGAAGATATTTTATGCAGGCGACCTGCATGGCGCTGAAACCGCATTTCGGAAATTCACTAATGCCGGCAAGTTCTATAATGCTGATTTAGTCATGTATGGCGGGGACTTTACAGGAAAAATGGTTGTACCGATTGTGGAAAAGTCCGGGGTATATACGTGTACGTATTATGGTTCGACAGTGAAAGTGAAAAAGGCCAGTGAAATCCCGGATCTGGAAAGAAATTTACGGAATGCCGGATTTTATCCATTGGTAATCTCAGAAGCAGATTTAAATAGATTAAATGAGAACGATGCGGAAAGGATTATTAAAGAGAAGCAAATCGAAGTTCTGAAACAGTGGATTAAGTTGGCTGATGAACGATACCAAGCCGCAGGGATTCCTTGTATTATCATTCCGGGAAGCGTAGACGATTTTTATCTGGATGAGTTTCTTAACTCTGGAAGTTATCTTCAAAATGGAGATGGCAACATCATCGAGATTAATGGATTTGAAATCCTTTCTATTGGTGGCGGTAAACCAAGTGTATTTAAGTATCCACGCGAGTTCAGTGAGGAAGAACTGGCTGGAAAAATCAATGAGTTAGCTTCTCAAGTTAAAAACATGGCTAAATGTATTTTTAATATTCATATACCGCCTTACGACACAGATTTGGATCAAGGGACGTTGTATGATTCCGAATTAAAGCCAGTGCTTGATGGAGATGCGCTGGCAACTGCACCAGCAGGCAGCAAAGCCGTTCGCGAAGCAATTGAAATGTATCAACCATTGGTTGCCTTACATGGCCATGTTCATGAAAGCCGCGGGGTCACCACGATAGGAAGAACCGTTTGTATAAATGCCGGGACTGACTATGACCAAGGCCTGCTTAGAGGAGCGTTGATAGATGTTGGTGCAGATGGAAAAGTGGCTTATACTCTAACGGCTGGATAATGAAGCTGAGTGTTTACTATATTCATGTCGTGATAGATGAGGTGGAAGGCTTTTCTAAGTAATAGTTTCGTCTATAAAGCTATCTAAAAACAAAGTAAGGAGCATCAATCATGGAGATTATTGCTAAAGAGCAAGCTATCCTTAAGATGTCGCCAAAAAATGCACCTGTAAAAAAGGTGGAAGCAGGGACTACGGTCATTTTTGAAACTTATGACTGCTTCAGTAATCAAATTCAGCAGGAAGACCAGCCTTTTAGCTCAGTCGGATGGGATAAAATTAACCCCGCGACAGGCCCATTATTTGTCGAGGGGGCGGAGCCTGAGGATATTTTAAAAGTAACAATTATCGATATCAAGATTGATAGTAAAGGAGTCATGACGACTGCCCCTAAGCTTGGCGTTCTAGGGGATATCGTAACGGGCGAAACGACAAAAATCATTCCGATATATGATGGGAAAGCCATTTTCAATGACAAGATTCATATTCCCATTAAACCGATGATCGGAGTCATCGGCACTGCACCTGGAGACGAAGAAATTCCTACTGGAACCCCGGGTGCTCACGGCGGGAACATGGATTGCAAGAAAATTATTAAAGGCTCAACATTGTATTTACCAGTGAACGTGTCTGGCGCGTTGCTATCCATGGGTGATTTACATGCGGTTATGGCTGATGGTGAGATTGTGATATGCGGCCTGGAAGTTCCAGGGGAAGTAACAGTCAAAATGGATGTTATAAAAGGGGAATCCCTTCCGTTGCCAATGCTGGTTAGTGAAGACAGAGTAATAACAATTGCCTCTGCGCAAACATTGGATGACGCAGCAAAATTAGCAACCGTCAACATGCATCAGTTTTTAGTCAAGCAGCTTGGCCTTGAAATGGATGAAGCTGGAATGCTGTTATCATTGGTTGGTGATCTACGCATTTGCCAGGTTGTCGACCCTTTAATGACGGCTCGAATGGAACTGCCACAGTGGATATTGGATCAATATGAATACAAACTAAAATAGTGGGTGCTTCTCCAGCGTAAACAGACTGGTTAGGAACCGTTTAACTATGCCGAAAAATAAAGTCCTTGAATATCAAGGGCTTTTTATTCATCGGGCGGGCTCTGGCCCACTATTTGCAGCAGGCCATACAATTGTGTTTACGTGTAACAAACATTTACCTATGCAGTAATAGAACATAAAACATTGGCAACTACGTCAAAAGGGAGCAAAACATATGGAACACATCAAACTAAAACCATTTCCGAAGAGTTTTTTCTGGGGCTCTTCAACATCAGCTTATCAAGTTGAAGGGGCATGGGAAACGGATGGAAAAGGTCCATTTCTACACATCAAGGTTCAAGTAAGCGTTACGGCTTTATTTATGTTGACCGCGAAGAATTTGACTTAAAAGAACTGCGCCGCATTCCAAAAGAGAGTTTCTATTGGTATAAAAAAGTGATTAGAACAAACGGAATGATTTAGAAGAAAACACGGGTTTGTCCCATGTTTTCTTGCAATCGCTTTTTGTTGTTTTCGTAATGAGTGCAGCGGCAGATCTTTACTAGTTAACAAATTAGACCAAGAAACCGTTTTCTAATTAGTTGATTATTGATTAATTTACGTTATCATTAATATAGGACTTCCCATAAAGTGGGTTTTTACAAAGAACTTAATGATTCGTAAATTATTTAATCGGAGGCTAATTGTGAGTACAAATAAATCTATTACAACACGTGAAACGATATTGATAGAAGCATGCAAACTAGTGGGAAGAGAGGGGGTTTCACATTTAACCCTTGAAGGCGTTGCAAAAGAAGCGGGAATGAGTAAAGGAGGATTACTATACCATTTTCCTACTAAAGACACCTTAATTAAGGAAATGATTAACTATGTGATGGAATTATCGAATAATCATATTGAGGAGCACGCTGCACTTGAAGAAAATGACCCAGGTAAATGGCTTCGCGGCTTTGCTAACTCGTCCTTTGAACAGGGAGGCCTGCGCTTTCTGATGAGCTCCGGTTTACTTGCTACCATGTTATCTAATTCAGAATGGGTTGAATCCTGGCGCGAACGTTATGTGGAGTGGCATCAAAAAATAGAAAATGATCATAATGACTTGATTCTCGGCTATATCGTATTTTTGGCGGTAGACGGCTTATGGTATGCAGATTTGCTTGGGCTCAATCCTCCACAGGGAGAACTTCGACAAAAAATACTGGAAACTTTAATTAAACTTACTAAAATGGAAGGCCTGGGAGAAGAGCCAGACAGGCAGATGTAAAGTTATCAAATTTTTTTTTAAGCAGAACAGTTCTTAATATATAGAACACGCAGTCCATTGAAGATGGACTGTTTTTTTTGGTTTCCTGAAAATAAATGTTCAAAGGATGCAATGAAACAACAGGAATAATAAACTTTTAATCTTAATGAGTAACATCTAAAACAAACAAATAAAGCCAACCAAAAGGTTAAATTTTTTTCTTACTAAAAATTCGAAATATTTAAATTATATCGTTGACGTTTATACCGTCTGGACGGTATAATTAGTCCAAAAGTTAAAAACCAACCGTCCAGACGGTACAGAAAATAGTAATCGTTGAATTTCATTTAAAAAGCCAGAGTGAGGACAGTGAAAATAATTAAGCTTGGATAGTTATGGCTTCTTTATTTTCGAAATCGGGCGGACGGTATCTCAGTTTATTTAAGGGGGTGATCCATTATAGAAATCCTAAGTGGCCAATAAAAGACGTTTCCTTAAGCCAAAACGTATTCAAAAATGATGAGGTGAAATGATGGAAAAGACAAGAATCATGCCTAAAAATCATTGGGATTGGAGCATGCCTGTACCGTTCTCGCAAGGATGGAAAGTCGGGAATTTGATCTTTGTAGGAGGTCAAATTTCGGCGGATGAAAATGGCAAGACGATAGGTGTAGGTGATATTGAAGTCCAGACACGAAATGTGTTCGAAAATATTCGAAAGGTGCTCAACGAGGCAGGGGCCGATATGAAAGATATTGTCAAATTAAACACCTACTATGTATTTGATGAAGACGAAAACGAAGCAACTGAATTCTGGGAAAAGATGACGAGAGTACGGATGGAGTACCTTGCTGACCCTGGTCCCGTAGGAACTGCCATACGGATTGCCGGTTTTGCCTTTGAGGATCTGTTGATAGAAGTGGAAGCAATTGCAGTAGTACCCGATGGAGAATAGGAAGGAGGAAATTAAATGATTAAAAATCCTGTTCCATGGCCAAATGGAGCAAAATGTGCCATTGCTATTACCTTCGATATGGATACAGACAGTATCCTTCATCTGGCCCACCCGGACACAGCAGATACCAGGATCTCAACCATGTCATGGCTAAAATATGATGAAATTGCGATACCCCGAATTCTTAATATGTATAAAAAATATAACCTAAAACAGACATTTTTTATCCCGGCCTGGGTCATTGAAAGGTATCCAAAAACGGTAGAATTAATCCTTAATGATGGCCATGAAATTGCTCATCACGGCTACTTGCATGAACATCCAAATGAATTATCAGCTGAAGAAGAATTGTATTGGCTTCATCGCGGGATTGATGTAATCGAAAAATTTACAGGGAAACGACCAAGGGGATGGAGAGCCCCAATGTATAATTTCTCCAAACACTCACTGGAGTTTTTGGCCAAAGAAGGTTTTTTATATGATTCTACTTTAATGGGTGATGATATTCCCTATATTTTAAAAGGGAAATCAGGTGAAATCGTTGAATTGCCGACCCACTGGGCAATGGATGATTGGCCCCAATACACACATAATTCGGAATTGGGTTATGTCATGCCGATAAACTCCCCACAGCGTGCCATGGAGGTGTTTTTGTCAGAATTTGATGCTGCCTGGGAACATGGCGGGATGTGGATATCTGTATGGCATCCATTTGTATCAGGAAGACTCGCAAGATGTGTCGCCGTCGATAAAATGATTCAATATATGCAGCAGAAAGGCGATGTTTGGTTTGCGACGTTGGAGGAGATTGCACTCCATGTAAAAAAATGTGTGGACGATGGAAGCTACATACCACGAGTTGATCAGCTTCCGTATTATGAAGGGCAGATTCCGGAGTTAAAATTAGATTCAGTGAAAGGGGTTTAAAGGAATGGCCGTTATTGCGACAACGAATAAATTAAGAGAAGTCTTGAGCAAGGGACAAGAACCACATTTGATGACAGGTGAACAGTATAAAGAAAGCCTGAGGGATGGCAGAAGAGTAATTGATGCCCATGGGAATTTAATACATGATGTGACCACCCACCCTGCCCTGAAACGCGGCATTGACAACCTGGCGAAGGTCTATGATTCACAATTCGACCCTGAAACCCGGGATATAACAACTTTTATTAACCCTGAGGATGGCAAAAGGTACAGCACTGGCTGGCTGGTGCCAACGACAAAAGAAGACCTCAAACATCGGCGTGAAATGCTTCGTTTAAGTACGTACCATACCTTTGGTGTTTTTGGACGTCCGAATGATTATGGTTCCATGATGGCGATGGGATTTCTATCCATCATTGATAAAATTGAAAAAGAAAATCCGGAGTACGCCGAAAATGTGCGAGAGTTTGTAGAGTTTAGTCAAAAACATAATGTCATGAGCGCAGATTTGATTCCAGACGTCCAAACAGATAAAAATCTGCCGCCCAGCGAAAAAAAGGGAACGTTAAGAGTTGTTGAAGAACTCCCTGACGGTGTCATTTTATGCGGGGCAAAACCTTGTGGCTCGGTAGGAGTCCAGGGCCACTTTGCAACAGTGTCGACGGCCACATCCCCGAACCTGGACCCGGATGCAGCTCTTTGGTGTGCTGTTCCCATTAACTCGCCAGGCTTGACGTTGGTACTAAGGGAGCCAACGACTTCACCGGATTCAAATTTTGAGGATCATCCAATTGATTCATTCGGCGAAGAGCTGGATAATATGATGATTTTTGATCATGTATTCATTCCTCGCGAATATATCTTCAGCCTTAGAAACACCAAATTATTGGGATTATACAGAGAATCCTGTGCTCTATGTCACTGGCATATACTAGCACGTCTTATGTACCGTTCGGAAATTTTTGTAGGTGCTGCGCAAACAATCGTTGATATCCTTGGAACGGATTCCTTCCAGGGAGTGCGAGATTCAGTGTCGGAAGTAATCTCCTACTCCGCTTCGTTAAAGGCACACATTCTGGCTGCCGAGGAAGAAGCTGAATTGTGGAACGGGGTATTGGTGCCTTCGACCGAATTCATCACTGCCGGACGTTTGCAATCAATTATTCACTATCCACGTGTCATGCACATTCTCCGCGATTTAAGCGGCCAGGGATTAATTAGCCGTTTCACGAGCAAAGTTTGGGATAATCCGGAAATTGGCCCGATTCTAGAAGATTACTTACCTGGAGCCGGTGTATCGGCACGCGAGAAAAACAAATTCTTTAACTTCCTTTGGGACCTTTCATGCGGCAGCCATGCTACAAGGGTCGCGTTATTTGAAAACACCAATTCTACAAATGCCCCTGTTGTCCAGTCAGAACTTTATAGATCGTATAGTCGTTCAGAAGCGGTAGACTATATCCGTCAATATCTCAACCTCCCTGATTCACGCCAGAAGATTAAGCGCCTGTATGCCCATGATTTAAAATAAACGCATCTCCGATATACTCGAATTTTGAATATGTGCAATGCATGGTTTTAGCGTCAGCAAACCAACTGTACCGCCAGTAATTACGAGTTAAGCCTCACAACTGACATCAGGATTCTTCCCTAGCAAACAATTACACTTCTATTGTCAAAAAAAATCTTCATAGATGTTGGCGCTACTATTATGCAGAGTTTAATCCATCAAATAAGCTGAACTGTTAAAAATAATCGGAAACTGGTTAAGCTTAAACCGTCTGTTATTCCCCTCCCGGATTTTGACATCACAATTACGAAAAGAAATGTGAAAAAAAGTAAATGCTAGAACGATGTAGTTCATTAAAGTACAACTATTCTAGTTAAGACTAACTCTGAATATCAGGCCCGACGCTTTTGGTGTGAACGTAAATTAAACATGTGAAAGGCGGTGCAAGAATTTGGAATCGAATGCAAAAGCGATGCATGAAACGACGCTGGAAAACCGTGGAATCGATTATATAGCCGAAAGCGATCGAAACTCCAATCCTTTGAATGTATTTTTTGTGCTTGGCGGAGCTCAATTATGTTTTTCGGTTATGATTATCGGTGCACTGCCAATTGTATTTGGACTTGGATGGTGGGACGCATTTTTTGCCAATACCATCGGGCTTTTCATTGGCTCCTTGTTAATAGCGCCTTTGGCTTTACTGGGACAAAAAACTGGAACAAATGGACCTGTCAGCAGCGGGGCTCACTTCGGCACAAAAGGACGATTAGTAGGAGCTTGCCTAACCATTTTCGTTGCGCTCGGCTTCTACGGGTTAACCGTGTGGACCGGTGCCCAATCACTGGTTTACAGCGGACATAAGTTGTTTGGCTGGCCCGAAGGAAATACCGTTCTTGTCGCCTGTGCTTTAATTCTCAGCATTATAACAAGTATTGTCGCAATATATGGTCATTCGCTGGTTATTATAATTGAAAAAATTGGGGCTTGGATTTGTGCAGCCATTCTTGTCCTGGCAATCCTTGTTTTTCTCCCTGACTTTAATCCAACTTATCGGGGAGGGGACTATTTATTGGGCGGATTTTGGTCCACTTGGCTTTTGTCAGCAAGTGTGGCGTTATCAATCCCGGTATCCTGTGCCACTTTGATCAATGATTATACTCGCTATATCCCAAGCGCAACAAAAGCCCGATCTCTTATACTTGGAGCAGGCGGCGGTATGTTTTTCGGGTGTTGGCTCGGTATGAATACAGCAGCTTATTTAACGACTATGTTTGCCAATCTGGAAACCCCTCTGGTGCAAGGGATTATTGAACTTTCCCCGATATGGTTCGTCTTTCCTCTGTTATTGGTAGGATTGATTGGCAGCTTAACTCAGGGATGCTTTGCCCTTTATGGCGCAGGTCTCGGGCTGGAGACGATGGGTTGGGGGCTGAACCGGATCATTACTACCGTGATGGTAAGTATCGTGGGTCTTCTACTTGTTCTCCTGATTGTGTTTGTTTATGAAATTACCGACATCATTAACGCGTTTGTCACTCTGATTATCGTAGCCATATCTCCATGGCTAACTATCAATCTAGTTGGATACTATCTATTTAAAGGACAGTACTCGGCACAACAATTACACGAAACACGTGGAGGATTATATTGGTATTCGAATGGCTTTAATATCCCGGCCATGACTGCATGGGTCATAGCTGTTGTGATCGGATTATTATTTACAAACACCACCGTGTTCGTTGGACCTTTTGTCAATATGTTGGGCGGGGTCGATGTCAGCTTCGTTTCGTCTGCAATTGTCGGAGCTGTCATCTATTACATGATGAAAAAAAATTCATTGCCGCAAGGATTGGAAGTCGGAACAGTCCAACCCAATTCCGAAGAGTCGCTTCTCTGAAAATGGTGCTCATGGAACCTTCTAGACAAGTACATTTTAACCATGCCGTGATGCGTTTCAGTTATTGAATGGACCCGGATGTCCAGTGTAATAAGGAGGAACCTGGTATGCAAGAAGTTATGGAAAAATTCAAGGAATCAATGGGCCGTTTGGCAGCGGGCGTAACGGTTGTTACAACAGAGGTTGATGGACGCCCTTGGGGAACGACAGTAAGTGCTTGCTGTTCCATATCAATGGACCCTCCGTTGCTGATGGTCAGTCTATTTACCAAAAATGCGAGTACGGAGGCAATTAAGGAACAGCAGCAGTTCGGGGTAAGTATTTTAAGCGATGAACAAACGAGCATAGCCAAAGCAGGAGCAAAACCGGGAGCACCCAAATTTTTTGAAGACTTTGTAGAGCGTGATTCTGCAGAAAAGACATATATCGTGAAAAACGCATTGGCACATGTTCATTGTAAAGTGGATAAAACCGTTGTGGCCGGAGATCATACCATTTTTATTGGGCTTGTCGAGAATGTAAATTTAGGTGAATTTAAACAGCCACTCCTATATTTTCACCGGGAATTTGGGAGTTTTACAACCGGGACAGAACGAAAAGAAACCGTTGTATAAAAAATGTTAAAGGTATGCCTGGCCTTGAGATATGCAAGACGTAGGCTTGCCGAATTTAGACGATGATTTTAAAAGAGTACCCTTGGAATGGAATTTAAGAACGACTATTCATGTCATCAACAACGTCAAACCTTACCATACGGAAGGCAATGAAGGGCACAAACTGATGGCTCACGGAAGCGATTCTAATGCAGAATCGCTTTTCTGCTTAATTGAAAAAACGAGGGGAGGTGGAGAAGAGATGAAATTTAAATCTATTACTTATATTCTCGTGGTTTTGTAAATATGATTTGCAGGGTTGTTCTTAATAATTTCTAATAACTGTTCCGCCATATAGTTCGAACTGTATTTAAACCCGTCATTTATCCATTCAATAATCATTCCAAAGACATCATATGCTTGATAGCTGCCACGGAGTTCACGATTAATTTTAGAATTGGGCTGACAGTCTTCGAGATCTTGTAAAGCGAGGTTTCTTAACTCATTGCATATTCTATTTTGAAAACCTGATAATGTATTTGATTGCACAATGAGTGTGTAAAAACTGGAGTAATTTGCAACATGCTCAAATATTTTAATAGCAGAAGATGTCAGGTTTCTTACCTCAAAAGTTTCGCTATTTTGATAGGGTTCACGATAGGATGCGATCAAGTCCGTGATCACATCATCTATCACTTCCTCCAATAATTCTTCTTTGTATTGATAGTGCTTATAGAATGTACCCCGATTCAGGTCTGCCAGCTGAACGATATCAGTAATGGAAATATCCTTAAAGTCCTTCCGTTGCATCAATGTTATGATTGATACTTTTAATGCAGCCTTTGTTTTCTTAATTCTTCTATCAATATTGGCCGAGTTTTTAGACATTCTAACCATCCTATGTTCAATATCATTGGTTATTAAACACATGTAATCCATAGTGTTGATTAAACAACAAATGGATCTTCGTTTGCTGATTGAGTCTTGTAGTTTGGTTTCATTATACTATAAATAGATGTTGGTTCTTCTGCTTAATTTGTTAACAATTTGCACGGGAGGAATTAGGATGAGACTTGAAAATAAGGTTGCTGTGGTGACTGGGGCAGCGTCTGGTATGGGAAAGCAATTGCTGTACATTATGCAAGAGAAGGAGCTAAAGTTGTTGTTTCTGATATTAATCTAGACTTAGCAAATGCAACAGTAGCCGAAATTAAATCTAGTGGCGGAGAAGCAATAGCTGTATTAGCGAATGTTGCAAAAGAAGATGATATTCAAAATCTAATTGATACAGCTGTCAATACTTATGGCACACTAGACATTTTAGTTAATAATGCTGGAATTATGGATAATTTTGAACCAGCAGCGGATATTTCAGATAGTGAGTGGGAACGTGTCTTTGCTGTTAATACAACAAGCGTAATGCGCAGTACACGTAAGGTGTTACCGATCTTTTTAGAGAAACAAAAAGGTGTAATTATTAATGTTGCGTCTGTGGGCGGATTAAATGGAGCTCGTGCAGGTGCAGCCTATACTGCTTCTAAACATGCAGTGATTGGTTTCACAAAAAATACTGGTTTTATGTATGCTCAACAAGGCATACGTTGTAACGCAATCGCACCAGGTGGCGTTGAGACAAATATCAGTTCCTCGATGACAAATATCAATGAATACGGTGCGAGACGCGCACAACCAGGAATGGCGCTTAACCCGCGTATGGGCCAACCAGAAGAGATTGCTAACGTAGCATTATTCCTTGCTTCAGATGAATCAAGTTTTGTTAACGGTGCAGTAGTCACCGCAGATTCAGGTTGGACTGCATACTAAGCCATAAATCAATAATTTAGTAGACCACCAAATGTATTTGGTGGTTTTTTAAATGCCTATGTGCGCAGTAAACCAGGGCCGGCGTTATGAGTCTTTTATTACCTCCGTGGCATTATTTATCTACCAAGCAGATGTCTTTGCTTTATTTTTTATGAAGAGATTATTTTAGGAATATCGATCTATCTAGGTGAGCTCTTTTAGAGTAATTATCCACTAAAATCAGTACTAAAGTTGGTTCAGTGGTGAGGGTAATTTTGGTAATATCAATTTATGGAATTAAATGGTTTAATGCCATCGGAAGAATGACGTTAGGAGGTTGCCATGGATTTAAATCTTTTAGAAGAGCTTGAGAGAAAAGCGAAACGTCAGAAGTATCTCTGGATGATTGATATCTTGCAAGGTTACAAGTCCAATATCATAGAAGCCGCTGCTCATTTCGAAGACGGAGCCGCGGTTTATCGAAGTGCTTATGGCTGTTATGCGGCTAATTGGCAGGGCCAATCCCGTGAAGCCTATGAGTTGATTGCAGGTGAATTGAACCAGACAGCCAATCAGGTTTATAGTTTAGGGGACGATCTTGTCAGTGAAATTGGGGCAGAAATCCGTAAATTGCGCAGGAAAGTGGAGGCCCTGTCATGACCCAGATCCAGATCAAAGTAGATGAGCTGGAGAAGTTCGCGGATCAGATTGGCAAAGCGGAACGAGATTGCAGTCAAGCCCTTAACGCTGTAACCTGGCACTTCAATTCGCTGCTGGCAGACTTTCCTGGCGTTTTGCCTGGCGGAATTCAGGACCTTGAAGCAGAGTTCAAGGAAACGATCAGAAGATACAAGGATAAACTTGATGAAGCACAACATTTAATCAAAATGACGGCAGGCGAGATGAGAGACGCCGATCAAAAGCTTGCAGGTGAAATCGGGGAGTTTCTTCTTGAAGTGGTCGGCTGGTACGATGTCCAGCGAATTTTCGCCGAATATGACCCGGTCACAGGTAAAAAGCTGTCGGCTGGAGAACGAGCTCTTGCGACCGGGATGGTTTTAGCTACCCTCTTCCCGCCGGCAAAGGTGGTCGGGGTCGTTGGGAAATCTGCCATTAAGGGAGGAAAAGCTCTTACTGGCACAGCTGCCATCAGTGGACTATCATCCCTCGCTAAAAATTCGGAAGTCTTCATCAAAATGCGCAATGTGTTTAATCCGAAGAAGGTTTCCGATGCTTTTAAAGTAGTATACAATCATGTGGTCAGGGGACCGTTAACGGTAACAAAATTATGGTTTGACAAAGCTTTTAAAAAGATAGGCGACCTGCCTGTACCAACGTACTTGCAACCGCAGCTTGCCGGGTATGCCCGAGTGCAGAGTTCGATGAGAGAAGCATTTGCGGATGCTAAGGAATCTGTAATGCGGATGGTGAATGGTTCGAAGATTGAGAAATCGGTTGGGGTTGCGAAAAAGGATATTGATAAAGTTGAGTATGGCGAACAATATACAAAAGTTAATCGTAAAAAAGCGTTAAAGCCAAATGTAGAGTATACAACGAGTGAAGGCTATAAATATACTACTGATGGTAATGGGCGTATAACGGTTGCTGAAGCTAAACTAGAATTAGGGAAAGCCAACCGAAATCTTCATGCCCAAAGAACAGTTGGTGGAAACGATAGACTATCTAATGATGATGGGGGTCATTTAATAGCAAGTATTTTTAAAGGGTCTGGTGAAATTGACAATTTAGTGCCTATGAATGCTACACTAAATAGGAGCGAATATAAAACGCTAGAGAATGCCTGGAAAAAGGCTTTAGAAGAAGGTAAAGATGTTAATATTAAAGTAAAACCGATATATGAAGGCCAATCATTGCGACCGAGTGCGTTTAAAATTAATTATACAATAGATGGTAAAAAATATTCAGATAGGCTAACTAACTATACAGGAGGCACGCAAGATGGAAACTAAGAAAATGGAGCAACTCTATCAGCAAATTGCGAACACATTAGTGAATATGATCCCTGAAGAATGGAATAAAATCTACTTATACGCTGAGTTAAGAGAAGGCTATAAAAAAGTTTTCTTCTATTATTATCCTGAATCAGGTGTTGAGCCAATATATAGCCTTGATATTACTGAGAAATTTGTTGTTAATGAAAATGAGTTTGATGAATTAGAAAATGACCTGTATGGATTTTTTTCTGAATTGCAGGAAGAATTTAAAATACAAGAACAGGAACAGTGGACGAATTTAACTTTTATTCTAGATAACACAGGTCAGATGAAAATAAATTATGGCTATGAGGATCTTTCCCAAATTGGTCCTGTTGAAAAACAAGAAAGATGGGAAGCCGAGTATATAAAGTGAAATAAGAAAGTTCTTATTCAACACGAAATCTTATAGGGCACAGTTCCAAAGCGCTCTTTCATTCTTCCTAAGAAATTAGAAGTTATCCAGAACTTTAAAACGGAGATATGTAATGGAAAATGAACCAAAGGATCAACTTAGAAATCAAGTCGAAAGGGTTATAGATCTTGTTATTGCAAAAAAGAAACAAAGGGAACACCCATTTTTAGACACGCTTTTAAAGAGATTACAAGATTTATTGGAAACAATAGATGCAAATAACTATGGGGATTTAAGTAAAGATCCTAAGATAAAAGGGGCTTTGCGGGCATACTTTGACACTAATTTAATTGAAAGCTATGAAGAGCCCCTTGTTGTAGAGCTTGATAAACTGGAGATGATGTTAAAGTAAAATAAAGAGGGACGATAAGGGAATGGAACAATTGTATCAAAATGCGGTTGAAATACTGAATAACATGATTCCGGTACCTTGGGAAAAAATATACCTTTATGCAGAAGTCAGTGAAGATTCAAGACAAATATATTTCTATTTTTATCCAGAAGGGGAAACCGTGCCTGTCTATAGTCTTGATATCGTAAAGAAATTTAATCTTCAAGAGGATGACTTTGAGCAGTTAGAAGATGAACTATATGACTGTTTTACTGAAATTTGGGAAGAGTTTGGTAACCAAAAACAAGAAAAATGGACAAATCTAACATTCACACTTGACCATACCGGAGATTTTAATATCGAATACAATTATGATGACTTGTCTGAAGTAGATTCATATGAGCAACAGATCATTTGGGAGTACAAGAATTTGGGGCTTATAACTGAAGGAGAAAGACCAAAAAAAATTATTGAAGGATAAAAATCTTTGACATATATGAATATGAATACAACTAACCCTCGTTAGCTCTAACTTTTGATGGTTTTTAATGTAATCAACAACAAGGGGCTGACTCAAAATTCAAGTATTTAAATTGAAAAAAATAACCCTGACATTCCAGAGATTTTCTTTAGCGCATCACCAGGAAACAACATTGATATTCCTAAATTATAAATAACTTTTATAGAAACCTTGATTGGCTTCATTGCCGTCCAAGGTTTCTTTTTACTTTAGGGGGTGGACAAAGCGACTTGTACGACTGTGGGACAAATGAAATATCAAGAATCGTCAATCAGAAGGGAAAAAATTATCTTGAAAAGCGCTTTCATTTTATTTATAATATCACTAAACCGGTTTAGTAAATCGGTTTATGAAAAAAGGAGCATTGAGATGAGAAAAGTTACGATGGCAGATGTTGCGAAGCATGCGAATGTTTCGAAGAGTACTGTCTCTCAATATTTGAATAGTCGATTTGATTATATGGGCAAGGCAACAAAGAAGAGGATTGAACAATCGATTCTTGAGCTCGGATACCAGCCGAATGCTGTCGCCCGAAGCTTGAAGCAAAAAAAGACATTTACCATTGGTGTAATTGTTGCGAATATTTTGCACTCCTTTTCCACTCAAGTAATTCGCACGATAGAGGATATTTGCCACGAAAACGATTATCACGTGATCGTTTGTAATGCGGATGATTCACCTAAGAAAGAAAAGAAATATATTGAGATGTTAATGGCGAAGCAGGTTGACGGATTAATAGTTTTCCCAACGGGAGGCAATATCGAATTATATGAATCACTTGTGAAGAACCGATATCCACTTGTTTTTATGGACCGAATTGTACCTGATGTTCCGGTGGATACAGTCATTCTTAATAATGAAAAGGCTTCCGAACTGGCGATCAATCATTTTGTTAAAAAGGGATATGAACGGATTGGGATTATTACAACTTCTCTTATCCAAAAAATAACCCCACGATTAGAACGGATTGAAGGTTATAAAAAAGCTCTAAATAAACGGAATATCGCTGTACAAGCTGAATACGTAAGAGGAATTGAAGTACAAGAGATTAGTGCATCATTGCAAGCGATGTTTTCTCTTCCAAAACCTCCCCAGGCAATTCTCGCTGGAAACGATTTATCGTTAATGGAAGTACTGCGATATGCAAGGGACTATAAAAAGCAGATTCCGGACGACTTTGCATTGATGGGAATCGATGAAGTTTCGTTCGCCAGCATTTACAGTCCCGCTTTGACGATCATAAAGCAGCCGACGCTGGAAATGGGAGAAAAAGCAGCAACGCTCCTAATAGAAAAAATTGAGAAAGCCAACACCGAGAAAGAAGTACAGATTTATCGATATGAACCGGAATTAATTGTTCGGGAATCATGTTAATTACAGAGGAATGGAGGGCCGCAACATGGCGGATATCATCACAATTGGCGACGCAATGATTACATTCAACCCGGCGTCAAAAAATAAAGGAGAGGATGCTCATTTGAAAACCATTATTGAAACAATAGGAAAAGAAGTTACGAGTGTTCTCTCATTGGTAGCGGAAGAAGAAGCTTTAACACTTTCCCAAAAGATAAAGGAAGCAAAGCGCATCTTTGTCTATGGAGAGGGCCGTTCCGGGTTAATGGGTAAAGCGTTCGCGATGCGTCTTATGCATGGAGGCTATTCTGTATTTGTGGTCGGAGAAACGACAACTCCAAGCATTGACGAAGGAGACCTGCTTGTCGCGATCTCGGGTTCCGGCTCAACTGGAATGATCCATGAATTTTGTGTAAAGGCCCGGGAATTGGGGGCAACCGTTTTTTTGGTTACTACAAACCGGGATTCCAAAATTGCTAGAATAAGTGACGCGGTTCTGGTAATTCCAGCGGCTACTAAGTACCGCAGGCCTGAAGAACCGAAAACTATTCAGCCTTTAGGGAATCAATTTGACCAGAGTGTGCACCTGCTTCTGGACGGCATCATTATCCATAGCCTGCAGGTGAACAAAGAAGTGAAAGAAGCCATGCGAAAGCGGCATGCAAATCTTGAATAGATTGAAAATTAACTTAATGGGGTGTTTATAAATGGCAGATATCATTGTTTCGAGTGAAGAGTTAACAGGCTTAGTTGTATCAAAATTAACAAAAGCGGGTTTACGTGAGGACCATGCACAAGCGGTGGCTGACGTTCTTGTCCATGCTGACTTGCGGGGCGTGAGCTCACACGGGGTTTTGCGTACAGAACACTACGTTAAACGCTTATCAGAAGGCGGGTTAAATCCAAATCCAACATTCAATGTAAAAGATACGGCCCCATCTACAGCAATTTTTGACGGTGATGACGGAATGGGTCACGTTATTGCGAAAGAAGCCATGGATTATGCTATTAAACTGGCAGAAAAGAATGGTGTTGGAATGGTTGTCGTGACAAACAGCAGCCATTGTGGGGCTCTATCATATTTTGTCCAGCAGGCAGCTGAAAAGAATATGGTCGGAATGGCGATGACACATACCGACAAAGTGGTCGTGCCTTTCGGCGGAGCGAAGCCATATTTTGGGACAAACCCAATCGCATTTGGTTTCCCTGCCAAGGAAAACAAACCGGTAATACTGGATATGGCGACAAGCAATGTTGCTTTCGGAAAGGTATTGCACGCAAGAGAGGCTGATGCGGCGGTTCCTGCTGATTGGGGAGTGGACGAAAACGGGAAGCCAACAACCGATCCTCATGCAGTATCTGCGCTGCTTCCGTTTGCTGGCCCGAAAGGATACGGCCTGGCGATGGTCGTGGATGTATTATCAGGATTATTGGCAGGCGCAGCATTTGGACCGCATATCGCGACAATGTATGGTGACTACAGTAAAAAACGGAAGCTTGGACATTTTCTTTGTGCGATAAATCCGGCTGTATTCACAGATCCAAATCAGTTTTTGGCGAATATGGACCAAATGATCAATGAAATTCATGAAACACAGCCTGCTGAAGGTTTTTCTAAAGTAATGGTTCCTGGCGAGCCGGAGCAGCTGAAAGAAGAAGCCAGACTTCGTGACGGGATTCCGGTGACGGAAACGGTTTATAACTATTTATCACAGGCATAAGGAAAGAAGTGAAGGAAATGGATGTCGTCACAATCGGTGAAACAATGGTTTTGTTTACTCCTGATACAACAGGATTGATGAGATATGCCAAGCAATTTTCGATGAAGTTTGGCGGTGCAGAGTCCAATGTCGCAATCGGGCTTTCCAGACTCGGACATAAAGTCGGCTGGATCAGCAAGGTAGGGGATGATGAGTTTGGACGTGCCATGCTGTCCTTTATCAGCGGTGAAAAGGTCGATGTCAGTCAGGTGATCACGGACGGATCAGCACCAACAGGAATCTATTTTAAAGAACCGCGCAGGGAAAATGATGTTCGCGTCTATTATTACCGAAAGGGTTCTGCAGCTAGTACTCTATCAAAACATGATATTGATGAGGAATATATCGCAAAAGCAACATATCTGCATATAACGGGAATCACTCCTGCATTAAGCGAAAGCTGTGAAGAAGCCATTTTTGAAGCAGTTGAAATCGCCAAAAGACATGGGGTCAAGATTGTCTTTGATCCCAATCTTAGAAGGAAATTATGGAGTGAAGACAAGGCAAGAGCCACATTATTGAAACTGATCTCAAAAGCAGATATCGTGCTTCCAGGAGTTTCAGAGGGACAATTCTTGTTTGGGGAAAGTGATCCTAGTAAACTGGGTGAATTGTTTCTTAATCACGGCCCCTCAACTGTTGTACTAAAACTGGGCGCACAAGGTGCTATGTATATGACAAAGAATGAACAAGCAATGGTTTCTGGAATTACCGTAGAACGGGTAATTGATCCGGTTGGAGCGGGAGACGGGTTTGCCGCAGGTTTTATCTCAGGTCTCTTGGATGGTCTCGAACCAGTTAAAGCGGTTGAACGCGGAAATATTACAGGGGCATTCGTCACGATGGTCAATGGTGATGTCGAGGGTCTTCCTGAAAGAGAAGAGGTTGAGCGTTTTTCAAGTCAGTCAGGTGAAGATGTAAATCGTTAAGGAGGATGGAAGACAAATGAGATTGATAGATCAAATTCAAGAGAATGGTGTTGTTGCAGTTATTAGGGGAACTTCTCCCGACAATATAGTTGCAATCGCAAAGTCTTTGCATAAAGGCGGAGTGAAAACACTTGAGATTACGGTGGAGACCCCAAAGGTTCTTTCCCTGATCGAACAGGTTGCAGAAGAGTTGGGCGATGAAGTGATTGTTGGAGCGGGGACGGTATTAGATCCGGAAACTGCCAGAGCGGCGATCATGGCCGGTGCCAGGTTCATCTTTTCTCCTACTGTAAATAAGGAAACTATTAAAGTTGCCAAAAGATATGGAATTGTAAGCATACCAGGTGCTTTAACGCCAACTGAAATTTTAACAGCATACGAAAATGGCGCTGATATTATTAAGGTCTTTCCGGCTAATGTTTTTGGCCCAAGTTACATTAAGGATATCCATGGTCCGATGCCGCAAATTCCGCTTATGCCGACAGGCGGTCTCGATGTAGATAATGTAGGCGCCTATATTAAAAATGGTGCCGTGGCTGCAGGGATTGGAAGTTCGTTGGTCAACATGAAACAGCAAGTAAATGAGGAATTCCTTATTAATCTCGAGAACAAAGCGCGCCAGTTTGTGGATGCAGTAAAAGAAGCAAGGTCTTCACTTTAAAAGGATGGGACATCACTTTGTCCCTTACCTTAGTTCAAACAAGGGGGTTTATTGTATGAAAATGAAAGCGTTTTTAACTATGATGATAGGATTAATGCTGGTCGTATTAACCGGCTGCAATGCGCTTGAAACGGCTGGCAAAGAGAGAAACGGTGTTACTACTATTAAAATTGCCAACTATTTTTCTGAGACTCACCCGCAGAACATTGCTTTAAGAGAAAAATTCAAGCCCATGGTTGAAGAACAAACAGACGGAAAATATGTAGTCGAAATTTATCCGGGTAACGAGCTTGGGGATGAAGATTCATTTACAAGTGGCGTAAGGATAGGCTCCATTCAGATGGCGATTACGGGAATGGGCTTGCAGACAGCAAATCCAAAGATAGGGGCTGTGGAGTGGCCATACTTGTTTGATGATTATGAGCAAGCGAACCGCATCTTAAATGGGGAAGTCGGGGATGAAATTGGAGAGGCTTTCCGCGAACTTGGCGCAGAGCCGTTGGCATGGACAGCCAATGGTTTCAGATCGGTCTCTGCCAATCGTGAAATTGCTTCCATGGAAGACTTCAAAGGTTTCCGGTTACGGATGACAAATATCCCTATCTTTATTAATACAGGAAAAGCCTTGGGGGCGAACGTCCAGCCGCTTGCACTTTCCGAAGTTTTTACGGCAATAGAACAAGGGGTTATTGACGGCCAGGAAAATCCGATCACCACGTTGAAGGAATCAGGTTTGTATGAGGTTCAAAGCCATGTGACTGAAACAAAGCATATGTTCAGTCCCAATGTATATCTGATGAATAAAGAGTTTTTTGATGGCCTTGACGATGAAACGAGAGAAATCATCTTGGCTGCGGCTAAGGAATCAGCTAACTATGAATGGGAGCTTCTTCAAGAATCAGAAAGTGAAACAAAGCAGTTCCTTGAAGAACACGGGATCAAGTTTACAGTTCCGGATGAAAAATTCATGAATGAATTGAGAGACTCAATGGAACCAGTTTATGAGGATCTATATAAAAAATATGATTGGGCAGAGGAGTTTATCAACAAAATTCACGAACAAAAATAAGGTTTATATACCTGGGGTGAGGTGGGAAAATGAGCAAAGTGTTAAAAGTCCTTAACGGTATTTTAAATTCAGTAATAGTGATTATACTGGTGGGCATGGTCGGTTTAGTTTTTATAAATGTAGTCCTTCGCTATGCTTTTGATTCAGGGATTACCTGGTCTGAAGAATTATCACGCTATCTGTTCGTCTGGCTTGTCTTTTTGGGAGCTGTTGTTGCTGCAAGAGACAAAAGCCATCTCGGGGTAGACATTTTAACTGCAAATGTTCCCCGCAAAGTGCAAAAGGTTTTATCTTTGGTAGCCAATACACTTGTTATTTTTGTCCTTATCCTGTTTATTGACGGGCTATTTAAAATGATCAACCTGAATAGTATGATTTCGGGTCCTGCTACAGGGATTCCAGTAGCCTTCTTTTATCTGGCAGGAGTTGTATTCGCGGTGTTAATGATTGCGATTACGGCCATCCAAACGATTCAATTCATATTTTCCAAAGATGGGGAACCTCCTTTAACAGGAGAGCCTGAAATTGAAGGGAGGAATAACAAATGATTTGGCTGTTTCTTGCATCCCTGTTTTCCTTGTTGCTGATTGGAGTGCCTATCGCAATCTCCATGCTTATAAGTGCTGTCGTTATGCTGGTTTCACTTGGTTTATTTGATACAGGAATACTTGGCGAATATTTAATTAAAGGGGCTAACAGCTTCTCGCTAATGGCCATACCATTCTTCATTTTAACGGGTGAGATCATGAATGCGGGCGGAGTATCCAGGCGTATCGTTGATTTCGCCAGTTCACTTGTTGGGCATATCCGCGGCGGACTTGGCTATGTTGTCATCATTTCCGGTGTTATTTTCGCAGGGTTGTCAGGTTCAGCGGTTGCCGATACAGCAGCACTGGGTGCCATCCTGATCCCAATGATGATTGCAAAGGGCTATAACAAAAATCGTGCAACAGGTTTGACTGCTGCAACAGGTATTCTCGGTACAATAATCCCTCCGAGTATTCCAATGATTTTATTTGGGGTAGTTGGCGGCGTATCCATTTCCAAATTGTTTATGGCCGGTATTGTTCCCGGTCTTCTAATGGCAGTGGGACTAATGGTTGTATGGTACTTTGTCTCCAAACGTGACAATAGTGATACTCTTCCGAAAGCAACTTCACAAGAGCGGTGGGTCGCTTTAAAGCGGGCATTCCTGGCATTGCTATTGCCGGTTATCATTATTGTCGGTTTGCGTGGCGGCGTCTTTACCCCTACTGAGGCCGGGGTAGTTGCGGCAGTTTATGCCTTCATTATTTCCTTAATTTATCGTGAATTAAAGTGGACTGAAATCCCTAAAGTGTTTGTTGAAACTGCTAAAACAACGGGTGTTGTTATGTTCGTTGCTGCTACAGCAATTGTTTCAGGGTATGCGATTACGGTTGGCCAAGTTCCAAGGGAATTAGGTGAGTTTTTATCCAATATCACCACAAACCCTACTCTATTGCTGGTAATTATCATGCTCTTCTTATTGATTGTAGGATGTGTAATGGACCTTACTCCGGCTATTCTGATCTTTACTCCAGTACTGTTGCCAGTAGTAAAGGCTGTTGGAATCGATCCAGTTTACTTTGGATTATTAATGGTTATCAACCTTTCAATTGGCTTAATAACCCCTCCAGTAGGAACCGTCCTTTATGTAGGATGCGGAATTAGTAAAATAAGTATCATAGATATTACAAAAGGGATTTTCCCGTTCTTGCTCGTACAAATGGCGATTCTATTTCTACTGGTGTTATTCCCGGGTATCGTCACAGTGCCATTGGAGTTCTTTACTGAATAGGAGGAGACGATCTTGCAAAGAGCAGTTACATTTCAAGGCATTATTCCGCCAGTATCGACGATTATCAATGAAAACGGCAGTCTTGATGAAAAAGGGATGGGTAAATTAATAGACTTTTTAATAGAGTCGGGTGTGAACGGACTTTTTTTCCTCGGGACTGGAGGAGAGTTTTCGCAAATGTCCGTTCAAGAACGCAAACGGGTTGCTGAATTTTCTGTTGACTATGTCAACGGCCGGGTACCCGTTTTGATAGGGACGGGCAGTACCAGCACGAACGAAGTGATTGAACTGAGTCAACATGCAGAAAAGGCAGGGGCAGACGCTGTCGTAATGATTAACCCGTATTACTGGTCGCTTTCGGAAGACAATCTGTTTCTGCATTATGACCAAATCGCACAATCTATCAATCTCCCGATCTTGCTGTATAATTTTCCGAACCTGACCGGCCAGGATTTAAGCCCTGAATTTGTTTTAAAGCTGGTAGATAAAAATCAGAATATCGTAGGGATTAAAGAAACAGTCGATCAGGCAGGACATATTAGGGAAATGATTTTAAAGGTAAAAGAAAACCACTCGCAATTTAAGGTGTTCTGCGGATTTGATGACCATTTGTTAAATACACTGGCACTTGGCGGGGATGGAGCGATCTCTGCCAGTGCAAACTTTGCACCGCAGCTTACGATTGGCATTTATCGCGCTTTCCAGGAAGGTAACATGCAAGAGGCTTTAGAGCTCCATCAAAGATTGGCTCATCTTCCCCTTATCTACAAGCTGGATTCGCCTTTCGTAAATGTAGTGAAAGAAGCAATGAAATTGACAGGACTGAACATTTCTACACACGTGCTGCCACCAGCTAGAGCATTATCAATTGAGAAAAAAGAGCAGTTGGCCCAGCTATTGAAAAAGGCAGGTTTATTGTAAGGGGAAAATGGAGGTTAACTATACGAGGTTAACCTCTTTCTTTTATGGAGGGGGATCAGCAATGTTACGAGACGTTATTCAAATACATGAATCCGACAATGTTTGGATCAGCCTACAAGACTTAGAAAAGAGGACACTTCTTGAAATAGACGGCTCTACCGTAGAACTTAAAGAAGATGTAGATAGAGGACATAAAATATCGAACAGAAAAATCGCAGCGGGGATGTATATCATCAAATATGGATTTCCGATTGGGCATGCGATAACAGACATTGAACCAGGAGAATTTGTCCATACCCATAATGTAAAAACAAATCTTAGTGGCGAACTTGAATACACATATAAACCAAAGATAAAACAGCAATCTGCAAGCAAAAACATCCAGACGTTTTTGGGATATCGCCGTGAAAATGGCGATGTTGGAGTCCGGAATGAAATCTGGATTATAAATACGGTAGGCTGCATTAACAAAGTAGCCGAAAATCTAGTCAAGGTCTCTGAAAAAGTAATTAAGCATAGGAATATTGATGGAATCTATCACTTTGCTCACCCGTATGGCTGCTCCCAGTTGGGGGATGATTTGAAATACACACAAAAAATATTATCAGACCTTATCCATCACCCAAATGCTGGCGGCATTTTAGTGCTTGGACTCGGCTGTGAAAATAATTACATTGATTTATTCAAAGAGGAAATCGGCGACTATAATCAGCAGCGCGTTAAGTTTCTAAATGTCCAGCAAGTCGAGGATGAGATGGAATTGGGACTGGAATTAATCGAGGAGTTAGCAGAATATGCTTCCGCATTTAAAAGAGAAGAAGTACCCGTCTCCGAATTAAGAATTGGCTTGAAATGCGGCGGTTCGGATGGCTTGTCTGGTATAACGGCAAACCCTTTAGTTGGCTTGTTTTCGGATATGATTGTGGAAAGCGGTGGCGCCACTGTATTAACAGAAGTTCCCGAAATGTTTGGCGCAGAATCGATCTTGATGGAAAGAGCAAAGGACGAAGAAACGTTTACGGAAATCGTCAATCTCGTCAATGACTTCAAACGCTACTTTGTGAAATATAATCAGTCGGTCTACGAAAATCCTTCTCCCGGAAACAAAAAGGGCGGTATCACAACTCTTGAAGAAAAATCCCTCGGCTGTGTCCAAAAAGGAGGCTTCTCAAGAATTGAAGAAGTGCTGCAATACGGTGATCGGATTAGTGAAAAGGGATTGCATTTACTTCAGGGACCGGGTAATGACTTAGTCTCGGTAACGGCTCTGGCTGCTTCAGGATGTCAAATTGTCTTGTTTACAACTGGAAGAGGAACTCCGTTTGGCGGTCCGGTTCCTACTGTTAAAATTTCTACTAACACTCCATTATTTGAGCGGAAGAAGAATTGGATTGACTTTAATGCCGGGAAGCTAATTGAGGACATGCCTATGGACAAATTAGCTGATGAGTTTTTTTCGTATATTCTAGATGTAGCTTCTGGTAGAAAACTTACCAATAATGAAGTATTTGGATTTAAAGAGATTGCAATTTTTAAAGATGGGGTCACTATGTAGTGACAATGCTTTTAAAAAAGATAGGTGACATCCATACCAGGATTTTTACAACGGCTACAGCGTAACCAGCAAATAAATCGGGGAATATCCGTAAAAACCCTTGCGAAAATGAATAAGTTCTTAATATCAACCTTTACAAAGTGCAAAGTGAATCGTAATATTGAGCTAAACTTTGTATCTAATTACCCCGAAAGCCATGTAACTAAATATAAAGCAGGTGAAAATAGATGAATAATAGTGTATTAAACAAATTGCACGGGTTATCTGTATGGATTTCCAATTTAGTGTTCATCAATATCCTTTGGCTGGTTTTCACGGTTTTCGGCGGCATACTACTTGGATTTTTTCCTGCGACAACGGCAATGGTTTTAATAATAAAAAAATTATTGGTGGAAAAAAACGAGTTTAGTATTAAAAAAGAATTTGTTCGCCTATACAAGAGTCAGTTTAAAAAGAGTAACCATTTATTTTTTCCATTTAGTCTATGCGGTTTTATCATAGTTGCGGATATCCGTTTCTTCTCGTTGATGGATTTTCCTTATAGCAGCTTTGTGGTCTATTTATTTTATTTACTTCTCTTTTTATTAACGATGCTCTTTTTTTATAGCCTTATCGTATATAGTGATAGCATTGGCAACAAGGAGATATACAAAGGATCTCTGTATATCTTGTTAAACAATCCTATGACTAACTTATATATTCTGACAGGGTTGTTATTACTACTTTTTCTCACAGCAAAGGTGACGGGTTTATTTTTTCTGTTCTCCGGTTCAATATTTAGCGTATACCTGCTAATTACAGTTGCAAGGACTGTGAAAAAAATAAATATAAAGAGTATTGACATTAATTTTTAAATAATTTAGACTACTAATTAGTTAAGCGTTTTCAAAAAAATATAGCACTGCCTTATTATTTAATCGATTAAATGGAAAGGAATGGCTATATTTTTTATTTTAATTCTCATTTAAACGATTAAATGGAGAAAAAGGTCTGGAATTTTTATTTAACATTTGATTTAATCGATTAAATGGATTTACTCACAAGTTGTAATTTCATAGTTTCATGTTTGATTTAATCGATTAAATAGTACATTAAAAGTAAGTCTTTCAGATGTATTTGTCCTTAATTTAATCGATTTAATGAGAAGATGATTAGTCCTCTTTAATTTTGATAGTATCGAAAAAGTAGAAGGGAGGGTGCCTGTTGGAAAAAAAACCAAATATAAAGCTTGTGGCGCAAAAGGCCAATGTTTCAACGGCAACAGTGTCAAATGTCATGAATTCCTCCAGATTTGTAAAAGAGGAGACTCGTAAGAAAGTTCTTGAGGCAATGGAAGAGTTGAATTACAGGCCCAGCACAGTTGCAAAATCTTTAAAGGGCAAAGATACGAAGGTCATCGGCCTAATCATACCAATCCAGCATAAAGACACGTCAGCACAATTTTTCATCTCTCTTTCAAATGGAGTTGAAAGCGTTTTAAACAATGAAGGCTATAGACTGGTAATTGGCAACTCACATGAAAATTTAAGTAGTGAACTAGACCAGATTGATATGTTTAAGACACAGTTTATTGATTATGTGGATGGATTAATCATTGCGCCAACTTCAAATATTGGAAGTGAAGTTAATGACTCTTGGAATATTGATTATCCAGTAGTCTATGTAGATCGAAAGCCAAACACACTACATAACGTAGATACGATCTACACTAATAATTATTTTGTAACTTACGAAGCAATTGAACTGATGTTAAAGAAACAAAGAAATAAAATTGCATTTATCTCTGGTCCGATCGATGTGTCAAGTACCATTGAACGTTTTGAAGCCTATAAAGATGTTTTGAAAAAATATCGGATTGATTTGGATGAAGGGCTTATCTTTGAAGTAGAATCTTCCTTTCAATCTGGATATGAAATAGCAAGTAAGCTGTTATCCAATCATGAAATTGATGGGATTGTAGTAGTGAATAATACGATTTCCATGGGAGTGTTCAAATACTTAAAAGAACAGAATATCAAAATACCAGATGATCTCTCCTTCCTTTCTTATGATGATTTCGATTGGATGGAACTGACAGAACCAGCGATTACGACTATAAGGCAACCATCATTTGAGATGGGTGAGGCTGCGGCCAGGCTCATGCTGGAAAAGTTAAGGGATAGGACAAAAGAGCCAACGGAAATTTGTATTGAATCATCTATCATTATTAGAAACTCTTTGTAAGGTTACATGTTAAAAATTTAAATAAAAAAATAACCGGAGGGGTCTCACATGAAAAAATTTAGTATTCTTTTGAGTTTGATATTGCTTATTAGTTCCTTTTTAGTCGGTTGCAACAGCAAAGAATCTAACACATCATCAGACGGCACCACGACCATTGATTTTGCGATTCATGTGGCAAATGCAAAGGATCAAGAGCCTGCCTTTTATAAAGTGATTGAAAAATTCCAGGCTGAAAACCCGGATATCAAAGTTAATCTGATTGGAAAAGAACAACAGGAGCATGTGAAAAGTATTAAAATGATGTCGCAATCTGATAAACTTCCGGATGTGTTCTGGATGCTTCCCGCTTCAGCGAAAGAATTACAGGAGGCTGATATGCTAATGGATTTATCAGGTTTTATTGACGACAATCCGGACATCAAAGACTCTCTAAACGATAACATGTTAAATACCTATAACAAAGATGGCAAACAGTATGGCTTGCCTTATCAGCCACTGATTACAGGTTTGTTTTATAACAAAGCACTTTTTGATCAATATGAGGTTAAGATCCCTGAGACCTTTGAGGATCTTGCCGAGGCAACAAAAGTATTTGAACAGAATGGCATTACAACAATTGCCAAGGGAGCCAAAGATGAATACTCAGTATGGGCATTTTTAACGATGCTGTCCAGATATGGCTACTTTGATAAAATTGACGACATTCTTGCCGGAGATGAAAGCTATAACAACGCTGACTTTATAAAATATTACCAAAAGATCGATGAATTAAGAAAATTGGGAGCGTTTTCTAAAAACGTAACTACTCAAACCTACTTCCAAGCGGTGGAACAATTCTTGGGTGGTCAGGCAGCGATGCTCGATTCCGGTATGTGGGATGTCCAAAAAATTGAACAAAGCGCGATAGGCAAGGACGTTGGATTTTGGTGGGGACCTACTTTTGCGGATGGTACAGGTGACCAAAAGATAAGCTCAATCGTCCCGGCTGCACCTTTGCTTGCCAGCAAAAAAGCCGGTGAAGATAAAGCGAAAAAAGAAGCGATCCTAAAACTATTTAAATTCTACTACGGTGAAGAAGGAACACAGATCATGGTCGAGAACCAAGTGCCGCCAATGACAAATGCTTCAGTTGAAATTAATGAAGCGGAGCATCCAGTCTTTAAAAAGCTGGTTGACCAAATGCAGCTTGAAGGCTGGGAGAGCCAGCCAAACCAGCCGGACCTTGTCGTTCCTGAATCAATTGCAAACGCTATGTATGACAGCATTTACGGAGTCATAAACGGAACTTACACCCCTGAACAAGCAGTAAAAGTTGTTGAAGATAAAATTTCGACTGTCAAATAATTTTTTAGAGACTGGCTAATGTATATGCTCATTAGCCAATTCTAAAAGGTAGGTGGAAAAATGAGATGGTTTAGCAGTAATACTAATAAGATAATGTTGCTTTTGCCGACTCTCCTAATCTATTTAACTTATATTATGATGCCGATCGTCATCGCAACCTATTACAGCTTTACCAGTTTTTCAGGGATTGGGAAACCAAAGTACGTGGGGCTTGCGAACTTTCAGAGACTGTTCGACGATCCGATTTTTATGATCGCATTAAAAAATACCTTTATTGTTTTATTAGTCACTTTATTGCTTCTGATTCCAGGCTCATTTTTACTGTCATTGTTATTGAACAAAAAAATTAAAGGCGTTGGTTCATTAAGGGCGATCAACTATTCGCCTTCCATCATTGCGCCAATCATGGTGGGTTTGATCTGGGTATTTATTCTCGATCCCCAAATTGGACTGATTAATACTTTATTGGAAAGAATTGGTCTCGGCCGGCTCGCTTTTGAATGGATTGGCGGGGATACATTGACACCTTTTTCGGTTGCGATTATCCAGAGCTGGCAAAGCCTGGGTTACATCGCGACGATATTTTTAGCAGGCTTAACGCTGATACCGTCAGAGCTTTATGAAGCGGCTGAAATGGACGGCGCGAGTAAATTCAAACAGTTGATCAATATCACGATTCCATTACTAAACGAAACGTTCAAGCTAAACATCATTTTAGTGATTACTCTTTGTTTTAAAATTTTTGAAACCGTTCTCCAGCTTACGAACGGGGGACCAAACCATTTATCTGATGTACTGGTCACTTATATGTACAGTACAACCTTTATTGCCGGGGAGTATGGTTACGGCATGGCCATTGCAGTTGCATCGCTGATCGCAACGATCGTATTTTCAGGTGCTTTCCTGGGATTCTATTCATTAGGGAGAAGGCTGTACAACAAGGAAGGGGTGTAAAGTGGATGAAAGCAAAGGATACTTCTATAGCATCATTGAACCGAAGAGACAGACGACTGAACAGTCTCACATATATCCTTACGTATGCTATTACTCTGATTGTCATGATTCCTTTTGTGTGGATGGTCGTATTGTCTTTTCAAGATAACCAAACAATCCTGACAAATCCCTTTTCATTGCCTGACAACATAAACCTGGATAACTATAAGCGCGCCTTTGAAACATTGGACTTTGCCTTGTTGTACAAGAACACGTTTATCATTGCTGCGGTGTCGCTATTCATCGAAATGATCATTACCTTTGCCAGTTCTTATGCGATCAGCAGATTGATATTTAAACGAAGGAAGCTCAGAAATGGTCTCTACTATTTTCTGATTATCGGACTTGCGATCCCTCCGTTTATCTTGTTGTTTCCAATCTATCGGATTACGATTTCGCTTGGACTGGAAAATACCTATTTATCTCTGATTCTACCTTATATCGCAACGTCAATTTCTTTTAATACGCTGTTGTTTACAGGATTTCTGAAGGATTTCCCCACTGAGATTGAAGAGGCTGCGGTCATTGATGGCTGTAACCTGTTTACACTCTGTACAAAAGTCGTGTTTCCGGTTGTGAAGCCAGTGGTGATGACGATCTTCATTTTCAATATTCTTTACATATGGAATGAATTTCCGTTCGCGGTAACGCTAATCAGTGACCCGTCACACATGACGATCCCGCTGGCCATATCCGAATTTAAAGGAAGGTATAACATCGATTACGGCGGCATTGTTTCAGCCAGCTTGTTATTTATCATTCCACAGTTAGTGTTCTATGGAATATTCCAAAAGCACATCATTAAAGGAATGACTGCCGGTGCAGTAAAAGGATAAAAAACTAGAATGGGAGACGAAAAAACTATGACTTTATCAAATGGATTAATGCAAAACTTAACAACACATAAGGATGTAAGATCGGCAAGAATTTCAAGTTCGGATCAAACAGGAAGAAACCAGGATTACTGGCTAATTCCGCCAAACGAGTCTGTTGTATTGGGGGAAATTGAAGGACCGGGCTGTTTAACGCATTTTTGGATGACCTCTTTCTGCAGAAAAATTATGGGCCCGAGTATTGTTGACCCAGCTTTAGGAAGCAATGTCGCACCTGTCAATGAAATCCACAATGCACTTGGTGTTACATGGGAGGAGCAAGATCCTTTCTATTACCGGAAAGCATTGATTAAAATCACTTGGGACGATCAAGACACGCCAAGCGTTTTAGCACCCTTCGGAGATTTCTTCTGTGTCGGCCATTCCTTGCCGGGAAACTTTGAATCAGTCCCATTCAACGTCTCTGTCAAACCGGAAGAAGCTAATAAGTTCGGTGCGCCTGCCGCATTAAACTGCTACTTCCCGATGCCGTTTAATAAAAAAGCCAAAATCGAAATCGTGAACGAAAACTCTTTGCCGTTTGGCCTCTATTATTATATTGATTATGAGCTGTATAAAGAAGAACTGCCTGAGGATACAGTTTACTTCCATGCGAGCTGGCACCGTGAAAACCCTTGTGAAGGCTGGGGAAATGATCTACAAGTAAACAGTCCGGAAGTTCAACGCGTAGCGAACCTTTCCGGTAAAGATAACTATGTAATCCTGGATATAAAAGGAAAGGGTCATTATGTCGGCTGCAATTTATCGGTAAATCACTTTCAGGGCAGCTGGTGGGGCGAAGGCGATGACATGATTTTCATCGATGGAGAAAAACAGCCAAGCATTAACGGAACAGGCAGTGAAGATTATTTCGGACATGCCTGGGGAATGCAGAAAAATGCCTTTTTATATAACGGTTCAATCATTCATGAAAGTGAAAAACCGGGCTACCAGGTTTCTTACAGATTTCACATCGCAGACCCTATCCATTTCTCTGAGAGCATCAAGGTTACGCTGGAGCATGGACATGCGAACCATTTATCTGATGACTGGTCTTCTACTGCTTACTGGTATCAAACTCTGCCATCTCCAAAACTTGATATTCTCCCAGTAGAAGAAAGAATTCCTCATGTTGCGGAAATGCCTGCCGTGGTCCAAAAAGCGAAAAAGGAATTAAATGAAGAGCAACAAAAAGCTTATGCATCCGCGAAAGAAAGAGAAGCGGTCTATGTGGCGGAGAAGAAAAACCAGGCGGACATAAAATACAAAAAAACAAGAGAATCTTCTTTCGGAAATATCGAGCATGCTAAACGTGTCAAGGGTACTTTAAGCAAATAAATCTAGAAGTTACGTTTTTAACATGTGTATTTACGAAGCTATTATCAAACAAAAGCGGGTGCTATGAATGAATATGGTAAATACGAAACATCTCACAGCTCTTCAAAAAGCAAACGAAGAAATAGCGGATAAAAAAGACAACATCAAGGAAAGTCCTTACCGGTTAAAATATCACTTCATGGCACCGACTGGATGGATCAATGATCCCAACGGTTTGGTGCAGTATAAGGGCGAGTACCATTTGTTTTATCAATTTTACCCGTATGCTTCGAGCTGGGGTCCAATGCACTGGGGGCATGCAAAGAGCAAAGACCTGGTCCATTGGGAACACCTGCCGGTTGCCCTGGCACCTTCCGAGTCCTACGATTCCGGAGACGTGAAAGGATATGGCTGTTTCTCCGGCAGTGCAGTGGTAGACAATGAAGAACTCGTTCTGATTTATACGGGACATGTAGACGGCAACTCGCCGCAACAAGTTCAATGTATCGCAACAAGCCAGGATGGAATTTCTTTTGAAAAGTATGAACAAAACCCTGTGATAGCTGATTTTCCGGTTGATGGTTCAAAAGACTTTAGAGATCCAAAAGTATGGAAGCATGAAGATAAATGGTACATGGTCGTTGGTTCAAACAAGGATGGAAAAGGAAAAGCGGTTCTATATGTCTCTGACGATTTAAAGCATTGGGATTACAAAGGGGTTGCCGCAGAAAGCAATGGCACCCAGGGAGATATGTGGGAGTGTCCAGATTTATTCCCGTTAAATCATTCTCATGTCCTGCTTGTTTCGCCAATGTATGGAACGCAAAACGAAAAGCCGTTTTATGTAATTGGTGACATGGACTATGATAAAGGCATTTTCACACAAGGGATTTATAGAACATTGGATTATGGATTTGACTTCTATGCACCGCAGACATTGATTGACGATAAAGGCCGGAGAATCATGATCGGCTGGATGGAAAAGTGGCTGACAAAAATGCCTTCCCAACAGTTCGGCTGGGCCGGAGCGATGACAATTCCGAGGGAACTTATTTTGGAAGACGGCATCGTTAAGCAAAAGCCTGTACCCGAGTTGGCTCAATTAAGATCCGATTACAAAAGATTGGATGGCTTCGAAGTAGCTGAACGAACAACGATCAATGAATCACAAGAACCCGTCTCGGAAATAATCATTGATTTTGACATGAACGAAACAGATGCTGCATTATTCGGAATTCAGCTAAGATGCTCAGAAGATGGAAAACAAAGAACCGAAATTTTGCTGGATCTTGATCAGAAAGAAATCATCATGGACCGTAACAATTCCGGCTGTGGTGAAAAAGGAACCAGCAAAGCTCCGATGGCAGTGAGGCCAAATGGAAGCATCAACCTGCGTATCTTTATGGACACAACATCTGTCGAGCTTTTTGTCAATGATGGGGAACAAGTCATCACAAACCGGATCTACCCGGATGACAACAGCACGCAGTTTAATATTTTTACAAAAGGCGGTAAAGTCCGTGTAAACAGCATTGAATCGTGGAAGTTCGATTCTGTGTGGAAATAGCGACTGATTCTGATTGGAGGTGAAACAATGTATTACGGAGCAATAGAAGCCGGCGGCACAAAATTTGTCTGTGCGGTAAGCGATGATCAATTTGTAATTAAAGACAGAATCAGTATCCCAACTACAAGCCCTGCTGAAACGCTTAACCAGGTGTTTGAATTTTTTGATCAATATTCTTTGAAATCAATTGGGATTGCCTCGTTCGGTCCGATTGATGTAAATAAGAATTCCGAGACTTATGGACATATCACGACAACACCAAAGCCGGGCTGGAGTAATTTTGATTTTGTGGGGACGATCAAAGACCGTTATCCGGTTGCGGTTGCCTGGACGACAGATGTGAACGCAGCCGCATATGGCGAACTGAAAAAAGGGAATGCACAAGGTTGTGAAAGTTGCCTTTACTTAACCGTAGGCACAGGAATTGGTGGCGGGGCGGTTGTTAACGGTAAACTATTAGAAGGTTATGGACATCCGGAAATGGGACATGTCTTGGTTAGATTACATCCGGAAGACACTTACGAAGGCACTTGCCCATACCACGGGAATTGTCTCGAAGGGCTAGCAGCAGGACCAGCAATTGAAGGCAGGTATGGCAGTAAGGGGGATGAGCTGGAAAAAGCGGATAAAGTCTGGGAAATTGAAGCCTACTACATAGCACAAGCACTTGTAGACTATTCACTAACTTTAAGGCCGGAGAAAATCATCCTCGGCGGCGGTGTTATGAAGCAAAAGCAACTATTTCCGCTGATTCGTGATGAGTTTGCTAAGCTAATGGCTAACTATGTAACAATACCAGATTTGAATGAATATATTGTTGATCCTGGGTTGGGAGATAATGCAGGGGTTATCGGAAGCCTGTTATTGGCTGCAGAAACTTGTGAAGATCAATTATACTCTTAACTTAAATTATGTAGTTTACCATTTTACTAATTAAAAATATAAACTGTTGAAGCCGTTGAGATATAGGTCTTAACGGCTTTTTATTTTTCATAAAAACACATAAAGTGGGACGATGATAGATTCTAGAAACATTAAAACAAAAGTGCATTCTACTAACTTAGTTGAGTTTAATCGAACTTTTTTTTGAGTGGTCACATGCAAGTGGTGAAACCATGTAAGGTGAACACCTAAACATTATAATGTTTAGTGAATTAATTTATGTTATTGACATTAAACATCATAATGTCATTATAAAGAAAACGGTTACAATAAATAAAAGATGATAACCTTTTATAGGAAGAGGTGGGAGCTATTATACCCCTAAATAAAAACGCTAAAGAGCCGCTATACAAGCAACTCAAAACTGCTCTTTTAGAGTTCATAGAAGAAAATTTACAGGAAGGTGACGCTCTTCCGATTGAGTCCGAAATTGAAAAAATGTATGGAGTAAGTCGAATCACCGTTCGAAAAACAATTGATGAGCTTGTAAATGAGGGAGTTGTTTCGAAAAAGCAAGGAAGAGGGACGTTTGTTCAATCGCGAAAGATCGTACAAAAAGCGGGGACCATTACAAGCTGGACTGAAGAGATGAGATTAAAAGGTAAAATAATCGAAACTAAAAATCTGTTAATGCATGAGATTGAACCTTCAAGAAAATTGACCGAAGAATTGAAATTGTCTAAAGGTGAAAAGGTCATCTGTTTAAAGAGACTCCGGTGTGCTGATGGAGAGACTATTGCTATCATGATTAACTATTTTCGCTCAAAATTTGTACCGGGTTTTCTTGAAAAAGGGCTAAACAAAGAATCTCTATATGAAGTCCTGGAAGAGGATTACGGCATTCAGTTAGAAAAGGCGCACGAAAGAATCCAGGCAAGAATCGCGAACGATTTGGAAGCTCTTGAGCTGGGAGTTTCTCCAGATTCGGCAATCCTTCATATCACGAGGGTTTCTTATCTGCCTGATGGCACACCGTTTGAATTAGTTGAAATGGCTAACCGATCAGATCGTTATCAGTATGATATTGATCTATTTGGAAGAAATAAATTTAAGTCTTTTAGTGAAGGAAGTGATTGACAGGATGCTGCAGTTAAATGAGAAATTAATTAGTTTGGATGTTGAAGCAGAGTCTGCAGAAGCAGCAATCAGAAGTGCCGGTGCCTTACTAGTGGAAGAGAACATTGTTGAGGAACGCTATGTTGATGCAATGGTTAAAGGCTTTCAGGACATTGGGCCTTATATTGTCCTTGCACCGTCCATTGCAATCCCCCATGCAAGGCCTGAGCATGGGGTTCTCCAGCAAAGTGTTTCCCTTGTCAGGTTGAAAATCCCAGTGAAATTCGGGCATCCAACAAACGATCCAGTCCAGTTGGTTTGTGCAATCTCTGGAATTGACAGCACCAGTCATATTGGGATGCTGCAATCCTTGGCTTCAGTTTTAGGCGATAAAACAAAGTTGGAAATAATTTTAAGTTCAAATAATAAAGAAGAAATTATTTCAATCTTTAATTAAGGAGTGTGGGGAGAATGAAGGTTGTGACGGTATGCGGTATGGGTTTTGGAACATCGCTCATGTTGCTGATGGATGTTCAGGCTATTGGAAAAAAACATGGTTATGACATCCAGGGAGAAGCGGTAGATTTAGGATCTGCAAAAGGTAAGGAGTGTGATTTTATGGTGGCTTCAGGTGAAATTGCCTCAGAACTTGACGGGGAGTCTGTCGAAGTGGTTGCGATTAATAATTTACTGGACAAAGAAGAAATTGAAAGAAAAGTAATGCCAGTAATCGAAAGAGTTGCCAAAGGGGTGAAATAAATGTTAGATGCTATTGTTTCGATTTTAAGCAACCCGGCTATCATTTTAGCAATTATTGCAGCGGTTGGATTGATCGCTCTCAGAAAGTCGACCTCGGATATTATTAAGGGAACTTTAAAAACGGTATTTGGATTTTTGATTCTGCAACAAGGTGCGAACATTATTGTAACCGCTTTAATACCGTTTAGTACAATGTTTACGGAAGCGTTTGGACTAACAGGAATAGTTGCTGAAGATAACGCCCTTGTTGCCGCTGTCCAAACAGTGTTGGGTAAAGAAACTGCTTTAATACTAATATTCTCTTTTTTAATTAACTTAGTGATTGCAAGACTGACAAAATGGAAGTATATCTTCTTGACTGGACATATGATGTTCTCTTTTGCTGGAACAATGGCAATTGTGTTCAGCCAAATGGGCTTCTCAACTTCAATGACAGTTATTCTAGGTTCCATTATCCAGGGTATATCGATGGTTTTATTCCCTGCTATTTCTCAGCCGTTTATCCGTAAAATAACTGGCAATGATAATGTGGCCTTCGGTTTCTGGGGAAGTTCCTGGATTAGTTTATCTGGGTGGGTTGGGGGTTTAGTTGGAAATAAAGAAAAATCTTCTGAAGACGTAAAAGTACCAAAGTCACTGGATTTCCTGAAAGATATGAGTGTCTTAATGGGGATTGTCATGGTGATCATTTATGTGGTTACTGCATTATTTGTCGGTCCTGCCAAAATGGAGGAGATTGCAGGCGGGCAGAACATGATTCAATTCTCGATTATGACTGCCTTAACTTTCGTTGTCGGTATCCTTGTATTATTGCAAGGGGTTCGGATGTTCCTGGGTGAAATCGTCCCAGCGTTTAAAGGCGTCGGTGAAAAAATTGTACCCGGAGCGAAACCAGCCCTGGATGTTCCAATCTTCTACTCTTTCGCACCGATAGCAGTGACTCTCGGTTTCTTGGCTGCATTAGTTGGTGGTTTACTAGTAACATTGATTTCTAGTTTTCTGCCAGTAGTAGTACTCCCATCTGTTATTGGTTTGTTCTTTATGGGTGGAGCTGCAGGCGTATTTGGGAACGCGACAGGCGGAAGAAGGGGAGCTGTTTTCAGCGGATTTTTCCTCGGATTTACTTGGACATTGCTCGTCGCACTTGCATATCCGCTAGTCGATGTAACCCAATACGGTGTTGAAGGACTTTGGTTTGCTTCCCCTGATGCGATTATCGTGATTATTCTTATTCGCCTGGTTGGATCGCTATTTGGATTTGGAATTTAATTAAAAGAAAAATGAGGAAAGAAATCAGCATTCTTTCCTCTAACTATTTTAATCTTTAAATTGTTGTAGGAGTGATAGAAATGGCGAAAGTTCGCACTGTTTTAGGTGACATAGAAGCAAAGGAGCTCGGATTTACTTATAGTCATGAACACTTGTGGGCAAATCCCCCTGCAAGCCAAAAAGACCGCGATTTAGAATTAACCGATTATGAAGCAAGCGTCAGCGAATTATGGAGATTTAAAAACGCAGGCGGGAATGCTCTTGTTGATGCGACAACTTTAGATTATGGCCGTGACGCAAAGCACTTAATTAGAATGGCTCAGGAAACGGGTGTACATCTTGTAATGACTACAGGATTTAATAAGCATATTTATTTTCCAACGTGGGTCCAAGCATTAACAATTGAGGAAATAACGCAGAAATTAGTGCGTGACCTTACCATCGGAATGGATGGGACTTCCGCTAAAGCAGGATTTTTGAAATCCGGCTCCTGGGATCAACTTATTCATCCCTTAGAAGAAAAAGTGACTCGTTCAATGTCCAGAGCCCAACTCCAAACGGGGGCACCGGTATGGCTTCACACTGAAGCTGGAACGATGGGCCAGGAAATGCTCGATATACTTGAAGAAGAGGGTGTGGACCTCACAAAAGTAGCGGTAGGCCATAGCGACCGAAACGCAGACCCTTATTATCACTTGCAACTGGCAAAGCGAGGGGCATACGTGCAATTTGATGGGGCAAGTAAGATTAAATATTATCCAGATAGTGTACGGGTTGAGCTGATAAAAAATATGATCGACCATGGGTATGTGAAACAATTGTTGGTATCCGCTGATATGGGAAGAAAAAGTTATCTTCATGCTTATGGCGGCGGACCTGGATTTGAGTATATACTCCAAAAGTTTATCCCTCGCTTATTGGATGAGGGTGTCAGCCAGGAAGATATTGAGATGATTTTTGTTAAAAATCCAGCCCGCTGGCTGGCTCAATTTTAGGAAGGTGTTATCATGATTGTTGATAAAGGAACCATCGTTGCTATAATTCGCGGAGTCGACCCATCTAATGTTATCGATGTTCAAGAAGCCTTGATTGAAGGCGGAATCAACTGGGTGGAAGTATCTTTGAGTGAAGAAGAAAAAGGCCTTGAATGCATTAGAATATTAAATAAAAGATTTGGACAAAAAATAAACCTTGGGGTAGGAACAGTCACAAATATTGATCAAGCGAAAAAAGCAATAGAAGCGGGAGCAAAATACGTGATTACTCCAGGTTGGGACAAGGAACTTATTAAGCAGCTTCTACAGTTGAATATAAATGTTTTCCCGGGTGTATTCACACCAGGGGAAGTAATGCAGACCATCAATCAAAATATAAAGGTGCAAAAGTTATTTCCTGCAGGCAATCTCGGATCTGATTATGTAAAAAATCTAAAGGGTCCTTTTCCTAACTTGCATTTGATGGCTGTAGGCGGAGTGTCTTTGGATAACATAATGGAGTTTTATCAAGCTGGATGTTCTTCCTTTGGAATCGGCAGTGATCTAGTTCCATGGGGAGCAACAAAAAAGGATAAAGAAAAAATCAGGGCAAAAGCATATGAGTATGTATCAGTATTAAAGAATGAGGGGTAATGAGCATGCAAAAGGCCAAAGAGCTAATTTATATGACAAGGGATGAAGCAAGAAAAGCAGTGGGAAATTTCCCTGTTGCGATCTTGCCATTAGGAGCCACAGAGCAGCATGGCCATCATTTACCTCTCGGTGTAGATATTTTTTTAGCAGAAGGCATTTCACGACAACTCTCTGAAAGAACCGGGGCGATATTATTGCCTTCTATGCCCTTTGGATATTCCTGGGTTTGGCGAGACATTCCAGGTACAATATCCTTACAGCAGCACCATGTTGAAGCAGTGGTAAAGGATGTTGCTCATAGTGTGGCCCGATACGGAGTAAAAATGTTAGTTCTCGTAAATGGCCACGATTCAAACAAAACCAGTATGAAATATGCAGCACGAGAATTGATGGATGAACTTGATATACCAGTGATCTACCTGTTCTATCCAAACCTAAATGAAATTATGAAAGAGCATTGTGAGACTCCAAGCTGGCATGGAATGGTTCATGCATGTGAATTTGAAACTTCATTAATGTTAGCACTAAAATCTGAATTGGTAGATATGTCGAAGGCTGTAAGTGAATACCCTGACAAGCCAATGTTGTATGGTAAATCCACAATATCCTTAGGAGATCTTAGTAAAAGCGGCGTTTTTGGTGATGCAACAAAAGCATCTAAAGAAAAAGGGGAAAAGATGCTTAAAATATTTGTGGATGAAATGGAACAATTGATACAGGAGGCCTACAAAGGAGTACGCAGTCAATAATGTATAGGGTGTCCCAAAATTTTCGCGTTTGGGGCATCCTTTTCGTTATATACAGTAGTATACGCAATACGGGGTATGAAGATAGTATGATTTATATAGTTTCGTTTTAAGAAGGGAATATATAACAAATGTAAAATTAGTACTTATTAATTTATTTTTTGGGCATGAAACGTAGGCATAATCGCCACCGATGTAGAGGCAAGAGGCATAGACGTTGATAATGTCACACTTTTCATGAATAATGATGTACCAATGGAAAAAGAGAGCTATGTCCACCGGACAGGAAGAACAGGAAGAGCTGGCAATAAAGGAAAATTCATTTCTGCAATTGAAAAATACATCGGCTTCGAGATACCTAAAATGGAAGCTCCAAAAAAGGATGAAGTTGTTAGAGGAAAAGCCGCGTTCGAAGATAAAATCAGTGGCCGCCGAGTCGTTCATAATAATAAAACCCCACGAATAAACAAAGATATTATGAAACTCCATCTCAGCGGTGGAAAAAATGCTGAGCACGATTTTCCTTTATTTTTTAAGGGACTTCTTTTTGTAGAAGATGAGAAACAAATGAGATCTGTTATATACTAACTGTAGGATTACCCTATTTTCCCATCCATTTTATTATATTTTAGTTTTGTATAGTTAATGGGAAGGGTAATACTAACTTGGTGAAATGAAAAATCGCATCGCATAAACATGGTATAACGAGGGGGACATGAAATGACAGAAGAAAAAAGTGAGAACCAGACAGAGAACATTAACAAAGCAAATATTGGAGATATGATCCAAATATCAAGAGGGAATGAACAAGGACAGAAGGGGAAAGTATTAGTGACACGGGAAAACTCTGTTATTGCGGAAATTGGCAGGGATGTAAAAAAAGACGTTCCAATCAAAACTGTGGTCAATCATAAAAATTATAAACTAATAAAGTCATGAACACTTTAAAACGGCAATAAAGTTATAAGTGTCGTCTTTGTGAGGATGAGAAACTTCAGTGCCTGACCCCTAGTATGTTAGAGTTAACACAGTACAGGATCAGGCTTTTTTTCTGAATTGATGATAAGTTCAGTATATAGATTTGGTGGGTGAAAGGAGTTACACATCTCGTGAAGTACATTAAGACGCAAATGAAACAGCTGGTCAAAGAGAATAAAGAATTGCAGACGCACTTAAAAACTCTGATGGAAGAGCATGATCTTGAGAAAAACTTTGCCCTAAAGGCGTTGTACCATTCAGAAGTAGCTGATGGAGGAAAGTATCAGTTAGCATATCAAGCACTTGACCTGCCCAAAGGGTAGGTCATTTTTAGCCTACTGGAGAAAATATCGTGGGTGAAACAATTTGTTAAGGAGGAAAAAACGTGAAATAACAGGGAGGGCAACGATTTTTTAAAACTTTTGGGCAGATTTGCTCAACCCAAAAGGGACTTTGCAGAGCCCCTTTATTTTAACTGTGTTTAACAAACTTCTTATATACACATAGGCAAACTGCAATCAAAGCGATAATCAAAAGTATTTTCATTGCACTAATTTCCTCCCCTGTATTGTCATTTTCATTTTATGGGGGCGTAAGGAAATTCTGAGGAACTGCCTGTACTAATAATATTGTTCCATCTGGATACTTTAAAGACAAAGTATTTTTTCAGGTTGGAGGGACTGTATTTGAAGGTTTTATCAATGATCCAGCCTTGGGCAAGTCTATTCATCCTTGGCGAAGCCCAATATGAAACAAGGACATGGAGGACAAATTATCGTGGGCCGCTGGCGATTCATACTAGCAAGAAAGTGGACAAGGCAGTCTGCAGCCATGAGGGTATACTGTATTTACTTGGCAAGCATGGCTACACAGAGGGTACTCTTCCAACCGGGATGATTATTGGTATATGTCAGCTTGTAAATTGTTTAAAGGTAACGGAAGACAAGACGACATGGGCAATCCTGGAGGATGGACGGATCGTATCGGGCAATGATTATATATTGGGTGACTTTGATGTGGGAAGCTATGCTTGGGAGGTTAAGGACAGGAAGATGCTTGATGAATTTATTCCTGCGAAAGGAAGGCTTGGATTGTGGGAGCATGCTTCATTGAAGTAGAGAAAAATGCCACTCGAATGAAGTTATTTGAATAAATATATAGATCATGAACTACAGGTGCATTCTTCAATATCGGCTGCACCCTATATCCAGTCAAAAAGGGACTCAGAAGAGCCCCTTTATTTTAACCTCGCTTAACAAACTTCTTATACACCACAAACGCAACTGCAATCACAGCGATAATCAAAAGTATTTTCATTTAAACTAAATTCCTCCATCCTGTATTGTCATTCTTCCTATTCCCCAAACCGGTTAATCAAAAACCGGTGCTTTATTTCGAGTTCGACAACCTTTCAAGGATGTGTCAGAAAATATGTATGGAATGTTGTTTTTTGTGATTAGAAAACAATATATCAGTTAAAAATTGCAGACATTTTATTTTCAGATGAACCCAAAAGGGATTAATGAAATGGGTGGCCAAGTCTATAGAAAAAATGAATAAAATTCAGATTTCCATTTTTTCACTAATCAACAGCAACTCTACATATCATCGAAAAAGCAGTGCATTGTGCACAGATTGGATAAGAGTGGTATCTTTTAGAAAAGGTATATCAAAAGATCAGCAAGAGACATGTAGCTACGACTAGAATGGGAGGAAGATTCAGTGGAGATAGGTTTAAGCACGTTTGTAGAGACAACGCCGGATGTTGAAACCGGTGAGGTCATCAGTCATGCCCAGCGAATTCGGGAAGTGGTCGAGGAAATTGTACTGGCAGATCAGGTAGGATTGGATGTATTCGGTGTAGGGGAACATCATCGTGAAGATTACGCGGCATCAGCTCCTGCTATCATTTTGGCAGCGGCTGCGTCCCAAACAAAGCGGATACGGCTGACAAGTGCAGTAACGGTTCTTTCTTCTGCCGATCCAGTGCGAGTGTTTCAGGATTTTGCTACACTCGACGCGATTTCCAACGGACGTGCAGAAATCATGGCAGGGCGGGGTTCTTTTATCGAATCTTTTCCGCTGTTTGGCTACGATTTAAATGACTACAATGAGCTGTTCGAAGAGAAGCTGGAGTTGTTGTTAAAAATACGCGAGTCCGAGAAAGTCATCTGGCAAGGTCGCCATCGTCCTGCGATTCAAAATCTCGGTGTGTACCCGCGCCCTGTTCAGAATCCTTTGCCTGTATGGATTGGCAGCGGGGGTAATTCCGAATCCGTTGCTCGTGCAGGCCTGCTTGGACTGCCATTAGTTCTGGCGATTATTGGTGGCAGCCCGCTGCATTTTGAACCACTTGTGAGGCTCTATAAAAAGGCAGCAGCGCACGCAGGTCATGACGTATCGAAGCTCACGGTAGCGTCGCATTCACACGGGTTCATTGCCGAGGATACGGAAACAGCGGCCGATAAATTTTTCCCATCTACCCAGCAGGCAATGAATAAACTGGGCCGGGAGCGTGGATGGGGGCCGTATGACCGCTCCAGCTTCGACGCCGCCCGCAGCTTCGAAGGTGCCTTGTACGTAGGTGATCCGAAGACAGTTGCCGAAAAAATAATTCACCTTCGGAAGAATGTCGGTGTCACACGGTTTATGCTGCACGTACCGGTTGGAACAATGCCGCATGACGATGTGATGAGAGCGATAGAACTGCTCGGAAAAGAAGTTGCGCCAATGGTTCGAGAAGAAATATCAAGATGGGAAGCTAACGGTGAAGGAAAGTAGGAGGATGTCGGTTCTTGAACCGACATCCTTTTCTGTTAAAGAGCACCTGCCGGATGTAAATTTTGCATATTTTAGAGGTTAAAGCTGAAAGCAGTAGCCGATAATAAACATTGTTGAGCATGAAAGAATAACAAGAAAGGAGAGTTAATATGCCACAAGGAGCTACTGAAACAAGCACCTTAAAAGTAGGTGATCAAGCACCTGATTTCACATTGGAAGCCCATGGTAATCGCACGGTTACTTTGAGTGATTATCGCGGATCCAAAAATGTATTCATATGTTTTTACCCTCTAGATTGGACACCGGTTTGAGGCGCGCAAATGCCTTCATACGAGGATGATCTGCCTCGTTTTGAAGATTTTGATACCCAGGTCCTGGGTATTTCAGTTGACAGTGTCCACAGTCATGATGCATGGCAAAAATCAATTGGCGGAGTGTCCTATCCGCTCTGTTCCGATTTTTATCCGCACGGAGAAGTTTCGGAAAAATATGGTGTCCTTCGCAAGAATAAAGATGAACCAGCATACGGAGCTTCAGAACGTGCCCTCTTTATCATTGATAAAGAAGGGATCATTCAGTGGATTGATGTTCATCCAATCGACAGGCAACCAGATAATGAAGAGCTGTTTGATGTTTTACGCAAACTGTAAGCAGGTAATTTTAACAAGCAGAAAAAAAGGAGGCTGTGTATGGAACTCTCAAGAAAAGCTATCCCATATACACCCAGCAGCAAACCGCTCAATGAAATGACAATTATGATCGTTTCAACCTCCGGCGTGCACATGAAGGATCAGGAGCCGTATAACACGGATCCTGCCGAAGGGGATGCAACATTCCGCATCATTCCTGGCGATGTTGATGCAAAGAATTTAACCGTCACCCATGCAGCACCAAAGGAGCATTATAATACAGATGCTCCGAAAGAGGATATTAACACCGTTTTTCCGATCGACAGGTTAAGAGAAATGGTCGCTGACGGAGACCTTGGCGGAGTAGCAGAAAAACATCTAACGATGATGGGCTATTCCATGAGACTGAACAAAATTAATAAAGAAACCATTCCCGCGCTCGTAAAAGAAGTCGTCCGGTCCAAAGCAGACGCTGTTCTCTTGACGGCCGGCTGACCGCTCTGTCATCGCACTGTAGTTACAGTGCAGCGTGGTATTGAATCACAGGGAATTCCAACAACTTTAATCACGCTGGATGTTGAACAATCCAGTTTGATGAGACCTCCGCGGGCTATTCATCCAAAAGGGTTTGAATTTGGGCATTCGCTCGGTAAGCCTCACGATAAAGAAACACAAAGGAAAGTGTTGCAGGCGGCTCTGGCGGAGATACCTGAAAGGCAAGAGCCGGGGAATATTCACGAGGTACTATTTCCAAGTTATTAGTAAAACTGATATCTCTCATCGGGGGACGGCTTGCTTGCCGTCCCTTGGTATGTAAGGAGATTCGGCACATTTATCTTCGTCTATTATTTGTAGACCAAACCGTTGGGTGGATCTTTTCTTCGATTGTACAATGGTGATGGACAAAGATGTGACTCTTTGCTCCTTTTTTTTGAGTTTGTGATTTTTTTTCTAAGTTAGAATTAATCCGTTGGTAGGAGAAACCTAAGTCAATAAATAAGAGTTAAGAATGCTTTAACAAATTAAAACCTATGGTATTAAAAAGAGGTTATTTTCTATCCTTAAAAACTCCAAGGTACTCACGCCAAGCCCCGACATCAACCCTGTATCTCTTAGCCATCACCCTAACGATTTGCGAAATATGCGTTAAATCATGGACAGCCCAGGTAGAAATTAATTCTCTTATCTTTACAATACCAAGTTCAGGGTGTGTTCCAGTCAACTCTAGATGCACTTCAGGATCTATCAGATTCTTTAACTTTGCAATGTTTTCTGCGCGAAGGGTCTTAAACTCTATCAGCTTTTGTTCAATCGTTCTTTCTGTCAGGTTCAAAGTGCATACCGATCGAATGAAGGAAAGGGTTTCTTTTCACCTTCTAGTAGAATCCACTTTATGCGAGGAATCCAATTGGTTTTCTCACCTTTAATAAGGTGGTCAATCACTTCAGAGGCGTTCCAAGTTCCTTCACCTTCGTTGGAACTCACCCATCCAGGAGATAAACCAGATAAAAAATGCTCCAATGTTTTTGGGGTGCGTTCTAAAACCCCAATCGCTTCATCCAGATTAAAATTCATCGATCTGCTCCTTTCTATTTTTCAGCAACAAGGATCAACTTCTTTACCCCTTCTTGCAGCTGCTTTTCATTCGAATAGGAATAACTCAACCGTATCCACGGGGAGGATTCCTTTAACGGGTCACAAATCTGGCCTGGCACAAAGGAGATTGAATGTTCGATTGCTTTAGCCAATAGCCCGTTTGTTGATAAGCTGTCAGGGAGCTTCACCCAAAGATTCAGGCCTCCAGCCGGGCTGTGCCACTCCCAATTTGTACTGGACAACGCGTCCTCCATCATTTCCTTGCGGATTTGCAGGGCGATCCGCAATTTTTCTAAATGCTGCTGCAGTCTGGGTGATGAAAAATAATGAAGAAAGATTTTTTGGTTAAGAAGGGGAGAGCCATTGTCCGTTAATGCCTTGGCAGATATCAATGATTTCATGATGGCTGGCTGGGCAATAATCGCGGCCACTCTTAAGCCCGGCGAAATGTATTTGCAAAAGCTGCGAATATAAATAACCGAACCAGCCGTATCATAGGTGTAAATGGGAGCGGGCGGCTTTCCGTCAAAGTAAATGTCATGATAGGCATCGTCCTCAACCAGCAGGCAGCGATACTGCTCGGCCAGGTGGACCAGCTGTTTGCGCTGTTCAGCTGGCACGGTATAACCGGTCGGATTGTGGAAGGTAGGATTCAGGTAAAACAATCTCGGCCGATAAAGCTTCATATAATATTCTAACTGCTCAAGGTCATATCCTTCCGGGGTGATGTCAATTGTTCGAATCCGGGCACCCCTTGCCTTAAAAATATCGATGGCCGTACTGTAGCTCGGCCGCTCGAACAAAACAGTGTCCCTCTGCTTGATGAACGTTTCGGCAACGAGGTGGATCCCTTGCTGTGAACCCGACAGGATTAACAGATTGTCTGGCGTAAGCACCGTCTTATATTGCTTCGTAAAATAGAGCGAAAGCGTATCACGCAGCTCCTCATCACCCTGGACAGTGGCGTAGGTTGCCAGTACCTTTGGATACAGGTCAAACACCTTTTTCACGTAATCGGAGAAATAATGATTCGGAAGCAGATTCGGATCGATCAGGGCCTGGGAAAAATTAAAATCAACCTGTGCCTGGTGGATTTCAGATAAAGAGCTTTTTAAGAGATTGGCAGTATAGATTGGATGATCGCAGATTTCATGATCAGGCTGCCCTGATTGCACATAATAGCCGACCTTATCCTTTGCATAAATCTTGTTATCCTGTTTCAGAAGCTTATACGCCTTCAGCACCGTCAAGCGATTGATTTCCAGTTCAGCTGCCAGCTGCCGTACGGAGGGAAGCTTCTCATTTTCCTTCCACTCGCTGCGCTCAATCCGGTTCAGCACGTAATCATACACTTGATTAAAAAGAAAATCCTCCCCTTGAGTGACCATCACCATCTTCATACCCCCTAAATATGGCTTTATTTTATCACAATTTTGAAACAACTGGTCTATTCTTATCAAACTGTTCTACTCACATGCTTTTATGATGGTTAAAAAGGAGGATATATCATGGTCATCGTCAATTATTTGTTTATGTGCTTGATTTTTGGAACAACGTTTTTAGCGATTAAAATCGGGGTCGATATAGGAATGCCGCCATTTTTTTCAGCAGGGATCCGATTCTTTCTTGCAGGAATGCTGCTTTTTGCCTATATGGTTTGGAAAAGAAAGACTTCCATAAGCTTGCTTTTTCAGAAGGAGATGCTTATAACGGGAGTGTGCCTGACCTTTGGAACATTTGCGACCCTGTATTGGGCGGAACAATATGTAACATCGGGAGTTGCAGCGGTTTTGTCCGCAACCGGCCCGATGTTGATCCTCGTCATTCAGAATCTGATTTTAAAACAAAAAGGAAATCGCACAGCGTTTCTTGGATGCATTATCGGAGTGATAGGAGTCTCGCTTCTGATCTTTCCGAGTATTTCAATGGACACGAGTTCGTTATGGATCTATGGCTGTTTGGCGATCATCTTAGGGGAAATGTTTTATGCATCGGGAGCGATTTATTCGAAACAGGTGGTAAACAAGTTTCAGAATACCCACCCGATTGCACTGAATGCTGCGCAAATGATGTTGGGCGGGCTATTGCTGATCGTTTTGTCGTTTATAACGGAAACAGGTCAAATTGCCTTCAATCTAAGCCTCGCTTCATTAGCTTCTCTATTTTACTTGATTGTTTTCGGTTCCATGATTGGACACAGTCTTTTCTATTGGCTGGTAGCCAGAACGAATCCGGTCTTTCCATCCACATGGCTATTTGTATCGCCGATCATCGCTGTGCTATTAGGGCATGCCGTTTATCAAGAAGCGATTTCCTGGTATACAGGAATAGGGACTCTTACGATTATTACGGGGACGGTTTTGGCGAATTTTCAGGGGATACGGGGGCTTGTGAAGAAGAAATCGTTGGTGGTTGAGAGCTGAAGAAGAAAGGATATGTTGTTTATCTATTAAAACGTTTTTCCAATCATTTGGATTTAAGGTAAAATTGAAATATGGGCATTTGTTTGTGCGCGGCAACGTGTTAACATTCAAAAACGTCAAGCTATAGGTATTATATCTTTCAGCTGCAAAAGTGTACGTTATAATAGTTCAAGATGTAGTTTTTCATGAAAGTGTGGATAGTCATGGATCAAATTAATTTACTTAAAAAGGTAAAAAACCTATCAATCTGGAAAAATGGAAGTCAAAGAGCTCCTCATAAGCCTCTGCTTATTCTTTATGCCCTCGGTAAAATGAAAGAGGATATACAATTTCTACCGTACGAGGAAGTACGAAAAGATTTAATACAATTACTTTTGGAATTTGGCCCATCAAGGAAATCCTATCATCCCGAGCAGCCCTTTGTTCGATTGAAAAACGACGGCCTTTGGAGATTGTCACAACCAATTGATTCGACCAATTTTAACAGGGATCTCCTTGCTAATCATGTAAGCGGAGGATTTACAGATGACGTTTACAAGTTATTAAAAAGTAATAAAGTGCTTCAAAAAGAGGTAGCCTTTCAACTTCTTAATGATCATTTTCCAACAACATTGCACGATGATATTTTGCAGGCAGTGGGTCTCGGTTATGATTTTCCCATTCAAGAAAATAGTAATAATATAGAATGTTATAAGAGGGCTCCAGATTTTAGATTAAAAATATTAAAAGCTTACGAATATCAATGTGCCGTTTGTGGTTTTAATGTTCGGGTTGGTCATGTTCCGGTTGGTTTGGAGGCCGCTCACATAAAATGGCACCAGGCAGGTGGGCCCGCAATTGAAGAGAATGGATTATGTTTGTGTATCCTTCACCACAAACTATTCGATAGAGGGGCATTTACAATATTGGAAGATCGAAAATTGATTGTTTCTGAAGAAACCTATGGCACCAATGGTTTTAATGAGTGGCTTATGCGGTTCCATGGGAAAGAAATTAGGAAGCCTATAAGTCCTAATTATTATCCCGACCATACATATATACATTGGCATGTAAAAGAAGTATTTCGTGGAACTGGAAGGTATTTAGAGGACGACTGATTTTATTTGTCTGTCCAACTGTTTTATAGTAAAATTTTAACATTAAATGTTTTTTTAGTCAGGGGACCTTTCATGCAAGTCGAAAAGAAATTAATTGTAAACTCCGATAAAGGGAATTTGTTAAGAGAGCTAGTAAAATCAATGAATGAATGCAAGCGGTTCTACTTTAGTGTGGCGTTTATGAACTTTAGTGGTCTTCAGCTTTTGCTTGATCCTTTAAAGGAAGCCATGGATAAAGGTGTTTCTGGGAAGATCATTACCTCTACCTATCTCAATTTTACCGATGTAAAGTCATTGGAAAAGATTCGTGAGTTTCCTAAAGTTAAGTTAAAAGTATTTGTGACGGATAAAGAGATTGGTTTTCATACTAAGGCTTATATTTTTGAATATGAAGATAGCTATAAAGTGATTATTGGATCATCCAATATTACACAAAGTGCTTTAAAGAGTAATATTGAGTGGAATGTAGAAATCGTTTCAAAAGAGGATTCTTATTTTATAAAAGAAGTTTTAAAGGAATACGATAAAATTTGGAATATGAGCCAGGATGCAGATGATAATCTCCTTCAAGATTATGAAGATTTCCTTAAGAGTTTGATCAAGACACAGTCTGCTCAGCAGCTTATCTTTGAAAAACCAGAATATATTACTATGAATCGAATGCAAAGAAGGGCCACAGAAAATTTAGAGCGACTTCGGAGTTATGGAGAAAAGAAAGCTCTTGTTATAGCAGCTACTGGTACAGGAAAAACCTATATGTCAGCCTTTGATGTAAAAAGCTACAGGCCAAAGAAACTTCTATTTGTAGTACATAGGGAAGAGATTTTAAAGAAAGCAAAAGATACATTTGAAACGCTGCTTCCAAATGAAAATATCAAATTTGGATTATTGACAGGAAATCATAAGGAGAGTGATGCTGATTATGTATTCGCAACAATTCAGACCCTTTCGAAGTGTTACCATGAATATGCGAGCGATGAATTTGACTACATAATCATAGATGAAGCTCACCATGTTACTAGTCCTACTTATCAGAATGTTTTAGAATATTTTGACCCTAAATTTACACTTGGAATGACTGCTACCCCTGAGCGAACTGATGGCTATAATGTATTCGATTTATTTGATAATAATGTTGCGCTCGAGGTTCGGCTTCATGAGGCCCTTGATGATGAGTTGATAATTCCGTTTCATTATTTCGGGATCACAGATATAGAAGGAATCGATTTAAGTGATGTTGTAATTGACGATATTGCCGAGATTACTAAGCGCTTGAAAGTAAATGAGCGGGTTGATTTTATTATTGAAAAAATGAATTTTTATGGACACGATGGAGAGAAACGAAAATGCCTTGGTTTTTGTGCAAGCATTGAACATGCACAATATATGGCTGCCGAGTTTAACTGCAGGGGATATAAGAGTACTTGTTTACATGGCGGAGATTCTTCTGAAACACGTGAACGCACGATTAACCGCTTAGAAAATGAACAAGACGAGTTGGAATTTATTTTTACCGTTGATATTTTTAATGAAGGGGTAGACATTCCTTCCGTTAATTCCGTTCTCATGTTAAGGCCTACAAATTCTCCAATCGTGTTTATCCAACAGCTCGGACGTGGGTTGAGGAAGCATGGAAGCAAGAGCTTTCTTACGGTCCTAGATTTTATCGGTAATCATAATAAAACGTTTTTGATTGCCTTAGCGCTTAATGGTAGCCGGTATTATGACAAGGAAAGCTTAAAGGTGGCCGTTGCTACAGATTTTGCTAATATTCCTGGCTGTACTCATATTCAAATGGACAAAGTTTCGCAGGAACGAATCTTGAAGCAAATAGATCAGGAAAACTTCAACTCGATGAAGTACCTGAAGGAAGAATATTTTGAGTTTAAAAAACTAAACCAAGGTCGAACTCCTTATTTTTTACTGGACTATTTGAAGTATGACGGAGCACCCGATCCGATCAAATTTATTGACCGCGAGAAAACATATTTGCAATTTGTTGTTAAAGTTGAAAAGGATGAAGGGTTAAAAACATTATTATTAGATGACTCATTTGAAGGGGTTATAAAAGAGTTATCTAGTAAACTGCCAATTAAACGTGTTTTTGATTTTGTGGTGATACGTTATCTCTTGAATCAAAAGGAAATTTCTCTGGTAACAGCTAAACATGAAATTCTAAAGCTGGTTAAAGATGTCGATGATGATACTGTTCTACATGCCTTCCAGTACTTAAATCAAGACTTTTATGATAGTGGTCAATTAAAGACTAACTTGAAGCTATTTCAGTTTTCAAATGGGATTCTTGTAAAGACGCCTATTTTTGAAAAAGTCCTGGCTAATCCAGAATACAGGGAATTCATTGAAGACATTATTACCTATGGGATTTTCAGATATGAAAAGGAATATATGAATGAATACTATGGAGTACCTCATTTTAAATTGTACGAGCAATATAAAATGGCGGATGCAGCGCTGCTCTCTAATTTCCGAAAAAGTCATAGCTCTTTTAGGGGATCGGGACTGCTTACGAATGGAAATGACTACTTCCTTTATATAGACTTGCACAAAGAGGCGGACGTTGAAGAAAGGTTGGCATACAAAGATGAAATAGTAGACACCCAACATTTTCAGTGGCAGACTCCACATACTACTTCTCAACGTACAAATTCAGGACAAAATATTATTCACAATAGAACTAGAGGAATTAATCTTCACTTATTTGTAAGGAAATATCGGCAAATTGATGGTAAAAACGAACCTTTTATTTACATCGGAAAGGGTAATACGATTAAATTCGAAGATAATAACCCAATAACGGTCCAGCTTAAATTAGAAAATGAATTACCCTTTAACCTTTATACCGAGCTTACTAAAAAAGTATAGTCTTCTCTTTTGAGAAGACTATTTTTCATTGATCAATTGTTCTACTGAGGGTATATCTGCTGGAGCCCATACAAGTGAGTTTAGGTTTTCACGTTTCAGCCATATCAGTTTTGAGTGCTCGGTTGGACTTGGAGTTCCTCCGGTAATCTTACATTTGATTGCAATAAGATTAATGATAAATGTTTCATATTCATGAACGATGTCATTATGTAATTCTAACGGTTCAATTTGACAATACAATTCTTCTTCAATTTCTCTTTTTAAAGCAGAGAAAAGGTCCTCGTTGGGTTCCACTTTGCCACCTGGGAACTCCCACATATTAGGGATAGACATTTGAGGTGACCTTAAAGCACATAGAATTTCTTTTTGTTCGTTTTCGATAATTGCAGCTACGACTTTTACAGTTTTTTTCATGAAGTCCTCCTGAATTTTACCTATAACCATTATAATAATAGCATGTTTGAATGGTTATGATGAAATATTTATATAGGTACGTTTGAGTCAAGCATTTGTTGGCGGAATTTATTTCCACCTAAAACGTGTAAGCGGATTCATG